>JBBSIT010000086.1:0-10085 GCA_038231995.1 Acetobacterales bacterium
CCGATCGGCCGCAAGTGTGCGAGGACGCGCTCGCCGGGAGCGAGCGCCGGGCTGCCACGCCGCTCCGGGGCCATCACGACGGTCGGCGCCGGACCGTCGCCGGTCCAGTCCACCGGCCTGGCGATCGCGTCGCCGTCCTGGTTGGTCCCGGTGATGCGAACGACCGTTGCGTCCTGCAAGCGGCCCGGCGGCACGAAGCGCCGGTGTCCAGCAGGCGCGATCGCACCCTCCCCGGCGAGGTCCTTCAGGAGAGCGCGCAACGGTCCGCGCAGTTCAGGGCCGATGTTGAATTCACGCGCTATCTCGCGCTTGCCGACACGCCCCGGCGCGGACTGGACGAAGGCGCGGACCTGCTCCCGTGACGGCAGCCCACCCGCAGGCGCGTTGCACGGGCGGCGCGCCATGCTAGCCTGCCTTGCGCGCGGGCGTGGCCCTGGCGCGGGCCGCCGGCTTCTTCGGCGCCTTGGCGGCCGGTGCAGCCTGAGCCTTCGCTTTCCGCGCAGGCTTGGCGCCGGCCTTGGGCTTCAGCACCTTGCCCTTCTCCGCCAGCAGAGCCACGGCGTTGTCGAGCGTGATCTCGTCCATCGCCACCTCGCGCGGCAGCGTGGCGACGCGGGTGCCGTGCTGGGCATAGGGTCCGAACCGGCCCTTGCGCACCGTCACGGGCTCTCCGTTCGCGGGATGCGGCCCGAGCGTCCGCACGCTGTCGAGCTTCTTGGCCAGCACATCGACCGCCCGGTTCAGCCCGACCGCCAGCACGTCGTCATCCTTGTCGAGCGAGGCGTAGATGGCCCCCATCCGCACGTATGGGCCGAACCGGCCAATTCCTGCCTCGATCGGTTCCTTGCGTTCGGGGTGGATGCCGACGATGCGGGGGAGGGACAGCAGGCCGAGCGCCTGCTCCAGCGTGATCTGGTCGCCCTCCACGCCGCGGGGCAGCGAGGTGCGGCGCGGCTTGGCCTTCTTATCGCCCGGATCGGGCTCGCCCTGCTGCACGTACAGGCCATACGGCCCGCGCCGGACGGTGATGTCCTCCCCGGTCCGGGGGTGGCGCCCGAGGGTGCGGGTGCCCTCGCGCAGGGTATCGCCGGCGCCCTCGCCGGCGTCGATCGCGAGACGGCGCGTGTATTGGCACTCCGGGTAGTTGGAGCAGCCGATGAAGCTGCCATGGCGCCCCAGCTTGAGCCCGAGCCGTCCGGCGTGGCACGCCGGGCAGAGGCGCGGGTCGCTGCCGTCGGCAGGGACAGGAAAGAAGTGCGGACCGAGATCCTGGTCCAGCGCGTCGATCACGTCGCTGATCTTGAGGTCGCGGGTCTGCTCCACCGCGCGGGAGAACTCGTCCCAGAACGCCTGCATGACTGCGCGCCAGTCGGCCCGGCCGCCAGAGATGTCGTCGAGCTGCTCCTCCAGCGAGGCGGTGAACCCGGTGTCCACGTAGCGCTCGAAGAAGCTCGTCAGGAACGCCGTGACCAGCCGTCCGCGGTCCTCCGGGACGAAGCGCTTGTTCTCCATCCGCACGTAATTGCGGTCGCGCAACACGGTCAGGATCGAGGCGTAGGTGGACGGCCGGCCTATGCCGAGCTCCTCCATGCGCTTGACCAGGCTCGCCTCGGAGAAGCGCGGCGGCGGCTGGGTGAAATGCTGGTTCGCCGCGACACTGTCGCGCCGGAGCGGGTCGCGCTCCGCCATCGGCGGCAACATGCGGCTCTCGTCCGGGCCGGCGCCTTCCGCCGCGTCGTCCACGTCCTCGCGATACAGTTTGAGATAGCCGTCGAACGCAACGATCGAGCCGGTCGCGCGGAGCCGCGTGCGCTCGCCGACGATCTCGACCGCGACCTGATCCAGCTCCGCCGACTGCATCTGCGACGCCACGGCGCGCTTCCAAACCAACTCGTACAGTCGCTGCTGCTCGCCGTTGAGATATCGCGCGACAGACTCCGGCGTGCGCTCCACGTCGGTCGGCCGTATCGCCTCGTGCGCCTCCTGCGCGTTCTTGGCCTTGCTGGTGTACTCGCGAGGTGCGCCGGGCACGTAGTTCGGTCCATAAGCGCCGCCGACGTGCTCGCGGATCGCCATCATGGCCTCGCGCGCCATCTGCACGCCGTCGGTCCGCATGTAGGTGATCAGCCCGACGGTCTCGCCGCCGACGTCCACGCCCTCGTAGAGCTGCTGCGCGCAACGCATGGTCGCCTGCGCGCCCATGCCGAGCTTGCGGCTGGCCTCCTGCTGCAAGGTCGATGTCGTGAACGGCGGCGGCGGATGCCGCTTGACCCGGCGCCGCTCGACCGAGCCCACGGTGAACGCGCCGGTCTCCACGGCCGCCTTCGCTGCCGCCGCCTTGGCCGCGTCGTTCAGGTCGAACTGGTCCAGCTTGCGGCCGTCCAGGTGGGTCAGCCTGGCGATGAAAGGCGCGCCGGCCGGCGTCGTGAGGTGGACCTCGACCGTCCAATATTCCCGAGGCTTGAACACCTCGATCTCGGCCTCGCGCTCGCACACCAGGCGGAGTGCTACGGACTGCACACGGCCGGCGCTGCGGCTGCCGGGCAGCTTGCGCCACAGCACGGGCGAGAGGGTGAAGCCGACGAGATAGTCGAGCGCTCGGCGCGCCAGGTAGGCCTCGATCAATGGCGTGTCGAGGTCACGAGGATGCTCGATGGCGTGCTGGATCGCGGACCGGGTGATCTCGTTGAAGGTAATACGCCGCACGTTCACGCCGCGCAAGGCGCGCTTCTCCTCCAGCATGGCGCGCACGTGCCAGCTGATCGCCTCGCCCTCGCGGTCCGGGTCGGTGGCGAGATAGAGCGTGTGGGCGCCCTTGAGCGCCTTGGCGATCGCGGTCACTTGCCGGTTGCCGCGCTCATCCGCGGCCCAGTCCATCGCGAAGCCTTCCTCCGGCCGCACGCTGCCGTCCTTGGGCGGCAGGTCGCGCACGTGCCCGAAGCTCGCGAGCACGGTGTAACCGCCGCCAAGGTACTTATTGATAGTTTTGGCTTTCGCCGGAGACTCGACGACGACGACGTCCGTCATGGGATCCTTTGCGGAGAGGGAGAGCTAGGCTTCGAGCCCCTGGCCGATGAGGCAGGCCCGGTTGCCCGGCAGCATCTCCACGCGCTGGGCAAGCTCCAATTCGAGTAGCACCACCATCACGGTGGAGGCGGACAACTGGCAGCGCCGCACCAGATCGTCAACCGGCGTGGGAGAAGGACTGAGCAGTTGCACAACCCGCGCCCGTACTTCGGCAGGGTCCAAGTCTATATTTGGTGAGGGCGACTCCTCGGACAAGTCGGGCAGCGCGGGCGGCGCCAGGAGGGCCTGCCTCGCATGATCCGGCAGGTTGTTCAGCACGTCGCGCGCCGTCTCCGTCAGCGTGGCGCCCTGACGGATCAGGTCGTTCGATCCGAGGCAGCGCGGATCGAGCGGCGAGCCGGGCACGGCGAACAGCTCCCGGTTCGCCTCCAGCGCCATCCGTGCCGTGATCAGGCTGCCCGAATGCGGCGCGGCCTCGACCACGACCACGCCGAGCGACAACCCGGCAATGATCCGGTTGCGCCTGGGGAAGTGCCGGTCCCGCGGCGCGGTGCCCAGGGGAGCTTCGGCCACCACGGCGCCGCCCTCCGCCACCCGGCGCTGCAGCGCCGCGTTCTCCGCGGGATAGATGACGTCCAACCCGCCGGCGACTGCGGCTACTGTCCGCCCCGTGCGGAGCGCGCCCACATGCGCTGCGGTGTCCACGCCGCGGGCCATGCCGGACACGATCACCAGCCCGGAGAGGGCGAGGTCCGATGCCAAGATCTCAGCCATGCGCCGCCCGTTCGCGCTGGCGTTCCGGCCGCCGACCACCGCGACTGCCCGGGCCTGGATGGCATCGACGGCGCCCAGCACGCTGATCACGGAAGGAGCGTCGTCCAGCATGGCGAGCAACGCCGGATAATCCGGGCCGCCGAGCACCAGCATGCGGCCGCCGATCTTCGCAACGGCCTCCATCTCGCGCTCGGCGATGTCGAGCGAGATGACCTTGACGCCCGCCCTGCGCCCGCCGGCGCGGGCCAGGCCGGGAAGTGCGTCGATCGCCTCGGCCGCGGAAGCGAACCGGGTCAGGAGCCGGCGGTAAGTGACCGGGCCGACCCCCTCCGTGCGCGCGAGCCGGATACGGCCGAGCAATTCCTGCGGCGTCACCTTCCCTGGCCGATCATTGGCTCGGTCCCAGCCCACAGACGCTGGATGTTGCCGGCGTGCCGGACAAATACGATGGCGGACACGCAGGCCGCCATGACGGCCGGGGCAGCCCCAGCCCAGGCCCACATCAGCAGCGGCGCCAGCCCGAACGCGAGCAGGGTGCCCGCGGAGGATATGCGCGTGAGGCGCACGCCCGCGAGCCACACGGCGCAGGTGGCGAGGCCGACCGGCCACGCGACCGCCCCGAGCACGCCGAGGCCGGTCGCGCCGCCCTTGCCGCCCTGGCCGCGCATCCAAATGGACGTGCAATGACCCACGACCGCGAACGCTCCTGCCCAGAGGCCGGCGGCCGGTCCTGTCCAACTAGTTGCAAGCAGTACGGCGACTGCGCCTTTCGCGGCATCCAGAAACAGCGTCGCGGCCGCTATATCCTTGCGGCCGGTGCGCAGCACGTTCGTCGCGCCGATATTGCCGGACCCGACCGCCCGGATATCGCCGAGGCCCGCGGCGCGCGTCAGCAGCCAGCCGAACGGCACGGACCCGGCGAGATACCCGCCGACCGCCGCGGCACCGAGAGGCCACACGCCCGTCATCCGAACCCCCGCCGCCCGGCCTTCCAGGTGCCGACGACCCGTCCTTCCAGCGCCCGCCCGTCGAACGGCGTGTTCTGCGCCTTGCCCGGCAGATGTCCGGACTCCACCTTCCAGACCCGCTCCAGATCGAACAGGCAGAGGTCAGCCGGCAGGCCTTTCGCCAAGCGGCCGGCTTGGCTGCCCAGCAAGCGTGCCGGCTGCACGGTCAGCAGGCTCAACGCGCGCAGCAGCGGCAGCCCGTTGCCGTGCACCTGTGCCAGCGTCACTCCCAGCAGCGTCGCTAGCCCGGCGCCGCCCGGCGAGGCCTGCGCGAACGGCAGCCGCTTGTCGTCGGCGTCCCGCGGCTGATGGTCCGACGCGATGGCGTCCACCGTGCCGTCCGCCAGGGCCGCGCACACGGCCACGCGGTCCTCCTCGGGCCGGAGCGGCGGGGAGAGCTTGGCGTAGGTGCGGAAATCGCCGATCGCCATCTCGTTCAGGTCGAAATAGGGCGGGGCGGTATCGCAGGTCACGTCTATGCCGTCAGCCTTGGCCCGGCGGATCAGGTCGAGCGCCTCCGCCGTGGACACGTGGGCGAAGTGGATCGCGCCGCCGGTGAGCCGCGCGAGCCGGAGGTCGCGCGCGACCAGGATGGGCTCCGCCGCCAGCGGGATGCCGGGCAGGCCGAGGCGCGTGGCGAGCTCGCCTTCCGTCGCGGCGCCACCCTCGGCCAGCAACGGGTCCTCGGGATGCTGCACGATGCGCGCACCGAAACCGCGAGCGTAGGACAGGGCCTGGCGCATCATGCGCGCGTTGCCGACAGCGCGCTGCCCATCGGTGAACGCGACGGCGCCCGCTTCCCGCAGCAACCCTATCTCGGCCAGCTCGTCGCCGCGGCAGCCGCGGGTCACGGCGGCGTAGGGCAGGATGGTGAGGCTGCCCGTCTCCTCGCCGCGGGCGCGGAGCAGTCGGACGAGCGCCGGGTCGTCGATGGCGGGCAGGCTGTCCGGCAAGGCGGCGAGGGTGGTGATGCCGCCTGCGGCGGCGGCGCGGGCGGCGGACTGGATGGTCTCGCGATACTCGTAGCCGGGCTCCCCGAGAGCGGCCCGCATATCTACCAGCCCGGGGCACAGCACTACGTCCTCGCCGTCCACGATCTCGGCGCCGTCTGGCACACCCAATGCTGCCCCGAGGTCGGCGATCAGCCCGTCGCGAACGAGCAGCTCGCCGGGCTGGTCGAGGCCGGTTGCGGGATCGATCAGCCGCACGTTGCGGAATAGGAGGTCAGTCATTGCGCCGGGTCGTCCGGGCGAGGATGTCGAGCACCGCCATGCGGACGGCGACGCCCATCTCGACCTGCTCCTTGATGACGCTGTGCGCCGGGTCGTCGGCGACGGCGCTATCGATCTCGACGCCGCGGTTCATCGGCCCAGGGTGCATGACCAGCGCGTCCGGCTTGGCATAGGCGAGCTTCTCCGCGTCCAGGCCGAAGAAGCGGAAATACTCCCGCGCGCTGGGTACGAGGCCGCGCGACATGCGCTCCCGCTGCAGGCGCAGCATCATCACGACATCGGCGTCGCGCAAGCCGGCCGGCATGTCGTGGAACACCTCGACGCCCAGGTTCGCGACGCTCGACGGGATCAGCGTCGGCGGGCCGATCACGCGCACGTGGCTGCCCATGGTGGTGAGCAGGTGGATGTTGCTGCGCGCGACCCGGCTGTGCAGAACGTCCCCGCAGATCGCGACGGTCAGGCCCATCAAACTGCCGCGATGGCGGCGGATGGTCAGTGCATCGAGCAACGCCTGGGTCGGGTGCTCATGCGTCCCGTCGCCCGCGTTGATCACCGCGGAGGACACCTTCTGTGCAAGCAGGTTGGGCGCGCCGGACTGGTCGTGCCGCACCACGAGCAGGTCGCAGCGCATTGCGTTCAGCGTCGCCGCTGTGTCGAGCAGCGTCTCGCCCTTGTTCACGCTGCTGGTCGAGACGGACATGTTGATCACGTCGGCGCCGAGCCGCTTGCCCGCCAGCTCGAAGCTGGTGCGGGTCCGGGTGCTATCCTCGAAGAACAGGTTGATGAGGGTACGGCCGCGCAGCAGGTCCCGCTGCGTCTTGCCCGACCGGTTCAGCAACACGTAGCTCTCGGCCAGGTCGAGCAGCGCCGCGATCTCGGGCGGATGCAGGCCCTCGATGGCCAGCAGGTGACGGTGCGGATAGGTGAGCGGCATGGGGCGCGACGTTACCTGCCTGGGTTCCGACCGGCTACGGCTGGCTGCATCAGGCCTGCACCGCGGATCTGATCCGATCGAGCGACTCCTCGCGGCCCAATGCCGCGAGCGTTGCGTCGATGCCCGGGCTGGTGGTGGCACCGGTCAGTGCGGCCCGCAGCGGCTGGGCGACCTGGCCCAACTTGCGTCCGACGCGCTCGGCGAACGAGCGGAGCGATGCGTCGAGGGCCGGGGCGGTGAATTCCGTCCCGGCCAGCACGGCCGCGATGTCCTGCAGCAGCCGTTTCGCCTCGTCAGTCAGCAACGCCGCGGCCTTCGGCTCGACCGGCAAGGGCGCGCGGCGCGCGAGGAATGCCGCGCTGTCAGCCAGCTCTACGAGCGTCTTCGCGCGCTCCTTCAACCCGGGCATCAACGTCCGAATCCGAGAGGCCGCCACGGCGTCGAGCACGAGGCCATCCCGCCCGGAGAGACGGCCGAGCACGTCCTGCGTCAGACGGTCATCATCGGCCTGCCGCAGCCACACGCCGTTCAGGTGGAGCAGCTTGGCGTAGTCCATCCGGCTCGCAGCCCGCCCAACCCCGTCGAGGTCGAAGAACTCGATAGCTTGCTCGCGGCTCAGCACCTCGGCGTCGCCGTGCCCCCAGCCGAGGCGGAGCAGGTAGTTGCACAACGCCTCCGGCAGGAAACCCTGCTCACGGAATTCCAGCACGCTGACGGCGCCGTGGCGCTTGGAGAGCTTGGCTCCGTCGGCGCCGTGAATCAGCGGGACGTGGGCGAAGCGCGGCGGGGTCCACCCCATGGCCTGGTAGATCTGCACCTGCCGGAAGGTGTTGGTGAGGTGGTCATCGCCGCGGATGACGTGGGTGATGCCCATGTCATGGTCGTCCACCACCACCGCATGCAGGTAGGTGGGGGTGCCGTCGCTGCGCAGGATGATCATGTCGTCCAGCTCGGCATTGGCGACGCGCACCGTGCCTTGCACGAGGTCATCGACCACCGTCTCGCCGTCCCGCGGGGCCTTGAGGCGGATGACGGGCGCCACCCCCGGCGGCGCCTCGGCCGGGTCGCGGTCGCGCCATCTGCCGTCGTATCGCGGGGCGCGGCCCTCCGCCGTCGCGCGCTCGCGCATCTCGCGCAGCCCCTCGGCCGAGGTATAGCACTCGTAGGCATGGCCGTTGGCCAACATCTCCTGCGCGACCTCGGCGTGCCGGGCCCGCCGAGTCGATTGATAGACCGGCGGCTGGTCCGGCGAGAGCCCCAGCCACGCCAAGCCATTCAGGATGACCTGCGTCGCCTCAGGCGTGCTGCGTTCGCGGTCGGTGTCCTCGATGCGGAGCAGGTACTCGCCGCCGTGATGCCGGCTGAACAGCATGTTGAACAGCGCCGTGCGGGCGCCGCCGATGTGCAGCAGCCCGGTGGGGCTCGGGGCGAAGCGGGTGCGTATGGGCATCTGCACTCTCTAGCACGGCAGGATGTGGCATGGGAGATGCAAGACCGATAGAGTGCGCGTGGGTTGAGGAGAGCGCGTGCAAATCCCGTTTACGGCGTCGCGGCTTCAGACGGCAATGGATCGGTGGATCGAGGCCGAGCGCGGTCGGTTCGTGCCGTGGCTGGCCGTGTTCATGGGCATCGGCGTGTGCGTGTACCTCGCGCTTCGTGCCGAGCCGGACATATGGATCGGGCCGGCTTCGGTCGGCCTGGCGGCGCTGTGCTGCGTCGCTGCTTGGCGCGTACGCTCCTTGCGAGCCGCCGCGTTGTGCCTCCTCGCCGCCGCCGCCGGTTTCGCCTCGGTCCAGTATGAGAGCCGCACGGCGCTCCCACTCGAGTCGGTGCCAAGTCGTGCGGTCGTGCTGACGGGGCGGGTCGCCGGGGTTGAGATCATGCCCGAGGGGCGGCGCGTGTCGCTCGACGATGTCCGGCTCGCGCCCGATTTGGCGCCGCTCGCCCGTACTATCCGCGTCCGGCTGCGCAACGGCGACACAGCCGACCTGGCGGTCGGCGATCTGGTCCGCATCCGCACCCTGCTTCGTCCCCCCGCTTCGCCGGCGTTCCCCGGCGCCTGGGACCAGCAGCGGGAGGCATTCTTCTCCGGCCTCGGCGCCTCGGGCACGGCACTGAACCCGGCGGAACGACTGGAGCGCAACGCCCCGAGCGGGATCGCAGCATGGTTCCGGGCGCTGCGGGACGAGGTGAACCGCCGCATCGCGACCGGGCTGCCGGGTCCAGCAGGAGCGGTGGCCGCCGCGATGATGACGGGGACGCAGACGGCAATCCCCGTAGCGAACCGCAACGACCTGCGCGACTCCGGCCTCGCTCACCTGCTCTCCGTCTCAGGGCTGCACGTCGCGGTCGTCATGGGGCTGGTCATGGGTTTGGTGAGGACGGGGATGGCGTTGTCGGAACGGGCGGCGCTGCATCTCCCGGTGAGGACGATCGCGGCGGTGGCGGGCCTGACCGCGGGCGCCCTGTACATGGCGCTCACGGGCATGCAGGTGCCGATCCTGCGCAGCCTGGCGATGGCCGCCCTCGTCACCCTCGCCCTGGTCGCTGGACGCCGAGCCCTGACATTGCGCGGCCTCGCGCTGGCAGTCATCGTCATCCTGCTGGTCGCGCAGCACGAGCTGGCCGGCGTCAGCATGCAGATGAGCGTGTCGGCCGTGCTCGCGCTCATCGCGGGACACGAGGCGCTGCGGCCGAGGCTCGATGCGCTGCGCGGGAATGGCGCGTGGTGGCGCCGCACGCTGGTCTCGCTCGCGGCGCTCGTGCTGACCAGCTTGTTCGCCGGCAGCGCCTCGGCTCCGTTCGGGGCGCATCATTTCGGCATGACCCAGATCTATTTCGTGGTGTCGAACCTCGTCGCGGTGCCGCTCACCACTGCCTGGGTCATGCCGGCCGTGCTCGCGACGTTCCTGCTGATGCCGCTGGGTCCCGAATGGCTGGTGCTCACGCCGCTGGGCTGGGGCGTGCAGCTCGCACTCGGGGCAAATCCCCGGGCAAAGACGGAACGGCAGCCGATCTGTACCGCTTTCCGAACCAAAAATAGAATGCAAACTCAGACCTGTAGAGTGGGACGCCAACTCCGACCTTTGTTCTGCTGCACCTGCGTGCCCG
>JBBSIT010000087.1:0-10032 GCA_038231995.1 Acetobacterales bacterium
CCGGCCAGTTCTGCACCTTGAACGACATCTTCGGGATGTGGCGACGGCGATCGGCGTTGTGCTTGTGTGGCATCAGGATGCTCGAACCAGAGAAGGAAGAGCATCCTACTATCCCTGGACCGGCCGAGTGCACCAACGCCTATCGGCCAGCACCGCCCGCAGGGTGGATTGGGACAGTGCGATGCCGCCGGGCATGGTGCCGAAATAGTCTGCGCCGCCGAAAGGCAGCACGGGCGCCACGACCGTCTCGGCGCCTTCCGCCGTCGCCCGCCCGGCGATCAGCTCGGCGACCCGCTCGGCCGAGAGATAGTCACCCATGGGCGCGTGCGGGCCCTGGTCCTCGTGGCTGCCGAGCGGCAGCAGCACGACGGGGCGCCTCGTCGCCAGCTCCCGGGCCTCACCGCCAGTGAGCTCGCCGAACCGGAATTTCGCGGCCATCGACGTCATCCCGTATTGCAGCAGTCACCGTCGCATGCGCCTTGACAGATTGGGAAGGGTGCAACCGAATGCCCCATGCGTTAGGAGGGAGCGGCCCGATGGGATGGCGCGTCGGCGTGGACTCCGGTGGGACCTTCACCGACATCTGCCTGTTCGACGACGCGACCGGCGCGACCAGCGTGTGGAAGGTGCCGTCCACGCCGGACGACCCGTCGCGCGGCATCGCGCAGGGCGTCGAGGAGGGCGCCGGCCGGGTCGGCGCAGCACCCGCGGATATCGGCTATCTCGGCCACGGGACCACGGTCGCCACCAACGCGCTGATCCAGCACCGCGGCGCACTCACCGGGCTGATCACCACCGAAGGGTTCCGTGACCTGCTGGAAATCGGCCGGCAGAAGCGGCCGGACTTGTACGACATCCAGGCGGACAAGCCGCCCGTGCTGGTCTCGCGCGACCTGCGGCTGGAGGTTGCGGAACGGGTGCGGCATGACGGCACGGTCGAGACCGCGCTGGACGAGGCCGCATTGCGCCGGGCGGCTGTGCGGCTGCGCGACGCCGGGGTGCAGGCGGTGGCGGCATGCTTCCTCTACGGCTTCCTGCGGCCGGAGCACGAGGAGCGGGCGCGCGCCGTGCTGGCGGAGGAGCTGCCGGAGGCGTTCATCTCCATCTCGCACGAGGTGGCGCCGGAGTTCCGCGAGTACGAGCGGATGAGCACCGCCGTGGTCAATGCCTATCTCGGCCCGGTAATGTGTAGCTATATAGGCCGGCTCGAAGCGCGGTTGGCGGACCTGGGTGTTACGGCCACGCCGCACATCACGCAGTCCAACGGCGGCGTCATCGGCTTCGATACGGCGGCGCGCCTGCCGGTGCGGACCGTGCTGTCCGGGCCGAGCACCGGCGTCGTCGCCGCGCAGGCGCTGGCGGGCATGGTCGGCATGCCGGACCTCATCACCTTCGACATGGGCGGGACCAGCTCCGACGTCACCCTGCTCACCGGCGGCGCCTGCCGGCTGGCGAGCGAGGCCGTGGTGCACGGCTACCCCATCAAGGCGCCCATACTGGATATCCACACCGTAGGGGCCGGCGGCGGCTCGATCGCCTACCAGGATTCCGGCGGGCTGCTGAAGGTGGGGCCGCGCAGCGCCGGCGCTGATCCCGGCCCGGTCTGCTACGGGCGCGGCAACCAGGAGCCGACCGTCACCGACGCCAACGTCGTGCTGCAGACGCTCAACCCCACCCACCTCCTGGGTGGCCGGATGCCAGTGCGGCAGAACCTGGCGCGGCAGGCAGTCGGGCGGCTGGCGGATAGCCTCGGGCTGGACCTGATGGCCACGGCGCAGGGCATCCTCTCCGTGGTCACGGCGAACATGGCGCGCGCCATCCGCGTCATCTCGGTGCAGCGGGGCTACGACCCGCGGGACTACACGCTCGTCGCCTTCGGCGGCGCCGGGCCGCTGCACGCGGCGCGGCTGGCGCGGGAGCTGGATATCCCGCGCATCCTGGTGCCGCGCAACCCTGGCATCCTCTGCGCCATGGGCCTGCTGCTGACCGATCTGCGCGCCGATTTCGCCAGCACCAAGCTGCTCACCCTGAGTCAAGCTTCACGGCCCGCTGTGGCCGAGGCGTTCGACGCCCTGCTGGCACGCGCCGGCGCCTGGTTCGAGGCGGAGGGCATCGCCCCCGAGGCCCGGCGCACCACCCGCACGGCGGACATGCGCTACGCCGGGCAGAACTACGAGCTGCCGATCCCAGTGCCGGACGGCCCGGTCACGGCCGCCACCCTGGACGCGCTCGCTTCCGGCTTCGACGCCGCGCACCTGCGCATGTACGGCTTCGTCGCCGAGGGCGAGCCGGTGCAGCTCGTCACCTTCCGGGTGGAGGCGGCGGGGCTGGTGGCCAAGGCCGCCTTCCCGCGCCGCCCGGAGGGTCCGGCCGACGCCTCGGCCGCGATTACCACCCGGCGCGACGTGTGGCTGCCGGAGGCCGGTGGCTGGGTGTCCTGCCCGGTCTACGACCGCGCGGGGCTCGATGCCGGGCACCGCATCGCCGGGCCGGCGATCGTGGAGCAGATGGACGCGACGACGGTGATCCCGCCGGGCATGTCGGGCCGGGTGGAGCCCTACCTGAACCTGATCCTGGAGGCCGCATGAGTCTCGCACACACCCTGCTCGCCCCGGCCGCGCTGGACCCGATCACCGTCGAGGTGATCGGCAGCGCCCTGCTCTCCATCACCGACGAGATGGGCGAGGCGCTCATCCGCGCCAGCTACTCCACGAACATCAAGGAGCGCCGGGACTGCTCCACCGCGCTGTTCGACACCGAGGGGCGCACGCTGTGCCAGGCCGAGCACATCCCGATGCATCTCGGCAGCTTCATCGGCATCATCCCGCAAATCCTCCAGCGCCACCCCACAGCCCTCATGCGGCCCGGCGACGTGTTCGTCGGTAACGACGCCTACGAGGGCGGCGGCACCCACCTGCCCGACATCGTGCTGGCGGAGCCCGTGTTCGTGGACGGCGCCATCGTGGCCTGGGCGGTGAACCTGGCGCACCACGCGGATTTCGCCGACCGCGGGCACGCCCACATCTTCCAGGAAGGCCTGCGCATCCCGCCCATCCGCCTCTATCGCGCGGGCGAGCTGCAATCCGACGTGCAGGAGCTGATCTTGCTCAACTGCCAGGTCCCGCGCGAGCGGTTGTCCGACCTTCGCGCGCAGATGGCGGCCAACCGCCTCGGCGTGCAGCGGATGCAGGCGCTCTGCGCCAAGTACGGCACCGCGACCGTGCTCGCCGCCGGCGACGCGCTGCTGGACTACGCCGAGCGCAAGATGCGCGCCGGCATCGCCGCCCTGCCGGACGGCACGTATCGCTTCGCCGACCGCTACGACAGCCCGGAGCTGGACGGGGAGCTCGATTTCTCCGCCAAGATCACCGTGGCGGGCGACGAGATGCGGCTGCATTTCGACGCGCCGCCGCAGGTGCGTGCCGGGATCAACATGACCTACACGGCGCTGCTCAGCACCGTTTACTACGCGGTCAAGGCGGTGGTGGACCCCACCATTCCCCCGAACGCCGGCCTTGCCCGGCCGCTGCACGTTTCGGCGCCGGAAGGCAGCGTGCTCAATTGCACCAGCCCCGCCGCGGTCAACGGCCGGCTGGGCGCGTGCCAGCGCGTGGTGGACCTGATCCACGGCGCGCTGGCGCAGGCGGTGCCGGACCGGCTCATGGCCGCCTGCAACGGTGCCTGCGTCAGCGCCACCTTCGTCGGCGCCAAGCCGGACGGCGCACTATGGGTCTACCTGGAAACCATCGGCGGCGGCTCCGGCGCGCGCGCGGCCAAGGACGGGCTGGACGGCGTGCACATCCACATGACCAACACCAGCAACCTGCCGGTGGAGGCCCTGGAGGGCGAGTACCCGCTCACCCTGCTGCGCTACGAGCTGGTGGACGGCTCCGGCGGCGCCGGCAGGCAACGGGGCGGCATGGGGCTGCGCCGGGTCTACCGGGCGGAGGCGGAGTGCCGCTTGCGGCTCGACGGCTCCCGGCTGCTCTCCCGTCCCTGGGGGCTCGCGGGCGGCCTGCCCGGCGGCATGGGCAGCTTCCGGTTCAGCAACGGCACGGCGCCCTTCGACCACGGCAACGGCACCCTGCTGCCGGGCCAGATCGTGGAGATCATCACGCCTGGCGCCGGAGGCTACGGGCCGCCATCGGCACGGGACGGCGGAGCCGCACGACGCGATGCGGCCGAGGGCCGCATGGGGGAGGACTGAACATGCTCCGACGTTCCTTGATCGCCGGCGCCGCCGTGGTGCCGTTCCTGCGCAATGCCGCCCGCGCCGCCCGCGACGCGGGCGTGCTGCGCTTCGGGCTGAGCAGCTACCCGCCCACCCTCGCGCCCTGGCAGAACGCCGGCACCGCCGCCGGCACTGTCCAGCTGATCATGAACCGCGGCCTGCTGTCCTACGCGCCAGACGGCACCTTGCAGGGCGAGCTGGCGGAAAGATGGGGCCGGGACGGCGACGCCTGGGTATTCAAGCTGCGCGAGGCGCAGTTCCACGACGGCACCCCGGTCCGCGCCGAGGACATCAAGTGGAACCTGGAGCAGGTCGCCGGCGAGAAGAGCACGGCCTATCTGCGCGCCCAGTTCCAGCAGGCCGAGCGGATTGAGATGCCGGACGCCCGCACGGTGCGCCTCGTCATGCGGACGCCGAACGCCACCATCCCGCTGCTGCTGGCGACGTTCTTCATGCCGGTGGTCAAGCCCGGAACCACCGGCGCCGGCGCGCAGCCCGTGGGCGTCGGGCCGTTCATCCTGAAGGCGGCCGAGCGCGGCGTCGGCCTCGAGTTCGAGGCCAACCCGAAGTACTACAAGCCCGGCCTGCCCAAGCTGCGCGGCATCCGCGCCACCGCCTACGCCGACGAGAACCTGCGCGTGGCGGCGCTGCAGGCGGGCGACCTCGACCTGATCGAGTACGTGCCCTGGCAGAGCATGGCCGGCATCGAGGCCGACCCCAAGCTCCGCCTCGACGCCACCGACGGGCCGTACATGTACCTCGTGTTCAACGGCAAGGCGGGACCGTTCGCCGACGCGCGCGTGCGCCGGGCCGTGGCGCACGCCATCCGGCGCGACGAGATCGTCCGTGCGGCGTTCTTCGGCCGCGGCAAGCCGTTGGAGGGCCTGCCCGTCACCCCCGGCACCGAGTTCTTCGACTCCGTCCGCGCCCGCGCGCAGGCCTACGACCCGGCGCGCGCCAAGGCCCTGCTCGCCGAGGCCGGGCACCCCAACGGCTTCTCCACCACCCTGCTCTCCACCGCGCAGTACGGCATGCACAAGGACACCGCCGAGATCGTGCAGCAGAACCTCGCGGCTGTCGGCATCCAGGTGGAGCTGAAGCTGCCGGACTGGGCCACCCGCGTCGCGCTCGGCAACCGTGGCCAGTACGAGTTCGCCGTCGGCGGCACCGCGTCCGACAGCAACGACCCCGACGGCATGAGCGCCGTGCTCGACGGCACCCTGCCGCCCTCCTACACGCGCAGCATCAACCTGCCCACGCCGCGCGTCCACGATCTGCTCGCCGCAGGCCGCTCCGAGTTCGACCCCGCCAAGCGGCGCGCGATCTATGCCGAGATGCAGGATGTCGCGCTGGAGCAGGCGGAGTTCGTCGGCCTGGCCTGGCGCTCCCAGGGCTACGCCATGTCCAGCGACATCAAGGGTTTCCACAACCTGCCGGGCTCCATAGGCTTCTTCTCCGGTTACACGCTGGAGACGGCGGAGTTCGTGTAAGCCTGTGGGCTGGGCGCTCCGCCGGGTCGGGATCTCCGTCCTGCTGGTCTGGGCGGTGGCGAGCATCGTGTTCGTCGCCATCCGCCTCGTGCCGGGCGACCCGGCGGAGCTGCTGCTGTCCCAGGGTGGCATGGCGCCGGACCCGGCGGCGGTGGAGCAGCTCCGCGAGCAGCTCGGCCTCGACCTGCCGGCCAGCGAGCAGTACGGCCGGCAGATGCTCGGCCTGCTGCGGGGCGACCTCGGCCGGTCCATCCAGGACGACAGCCCGGTGCTGGACTCCATCGCGCGCCGCCTGCCGCGCACGCTGGAGCTGATCGGCGCGGCGGCGGTGCTGGCGCTGGCGGTGGGGCTGCCGGCAGGGGTGGGCGCCGCGATCCGGCAGGGCGGGCTGCTGGACCGGATCGGCTCCGCGCTGAGCGGGCTGGCACTCGCGGTGCCCGTGTTCGTGGTCGGCACGCTGCTGGTGCTGGTGTTCGCGCAATGGCTGCGCTGGGTGCCGGCCGGCGGCTACGTGCCGCTGGCGCGCGACCCGGCAGGACACCTGGTGCTGCTGGCGATGCCCGCCGTCACCATCGCGCTGGGCCTTGGCGCCGTGGTGTTCCGCATGGCCCGCGCCGCTGTGCTCGATGTCTCCGCGCGGGACTACGTGCGCACCGCGCGGGCCAAGGGTCTCGCGCCGCGCCGCGTGCTGGTCCACCACGTCGTGCGCAACGCACTCGGCCCGGTGGTCACGGTGGTGGCTCTGCATCTCGGCTCGCTGCTGGGCGGCACCGTGCTGGTGGAGTACGTGTTCAACTGGCCTGGGCTGTCCGGCCTGCTGGTGGACGCCGTGTCGGCGCGCGACTACCCGATGGTCTCCGGCATCATCCTCGTGATCTCCGTGCTGTTCGTGGCGCTGAACCTGCTGGTGGACCTGCTCTACGCGGTGCTCGACCCGCGCGTGCAGCACGGATGACGCGCCGGCTCTGGCTGCCGGCGGGCGCGGTCGCACTCCTCGCGCTTATCGTGCTGCTCACGCCGCTGCTGGGCCTGCCCGACCCGGTGCGCATGGACGTGCCGGGCCGCCTGGCCGGACCCGGGCCTGACCACGTGCTGGGACAGGACGAGTACGGGCGCGACGTGCTGTCCCGCCTGGCCTGGGGCGGGCGCGTGTCGCTCACCGTGGCCGCCGGCTCGGCCGCCATCGCCCTCGTCGTCGGCACAACACTTGGCCTACTCGGCGGCTACCTGCGCGGCGTCGTGGAGCTGGTCACCGTGAGGTTGATGGACGTGGTCCTCTGCTTCCCACCGCTGCTGCTCGCGCTGCTGGTCGTGACCCTGCTCGGCCCGGGCGCCGGAACTCTGATCCTGGTGCTGTCCGTGCTCTACGTGCCCGGCTTCGCCCGGGTCGCCTATGGCGGCGTGCTGTCCGTGCGCGCGCAGGACTACGTGGAGGCCATGCGCGCGCTCGGCGCCGGGCGGACGCGCATCATGCTGCGCACCATCCTGCCGAACGTGGCCGGGCCGCTGCTTGTGCAGCTCAGCCTGGCGGCGGCCTCGGCGGTGGTGCTGGAATCCGGCCTGTCGTTTCTCGGCCTCGGCGTGGTGCCGCCGGCGCCCTCCTGGGGGCTGATGATCCGCGGTGCGCGGGCCACCATGGCGCAGTCGCCGCTGCTCCTGCTGTGGCCGTGCCTGGCGCTGACGCTCACGATCCTCGCGCTGAACGCCCTGTGCGACGCCCTTCGCGACGCGCTCGACCCCTACCCTGCCCCGCCGCGTGCCCGCCGGCATCTGCTGGACATGCTGGCGCCAGGCCTGCTGCCGCCGCGCTCGGACGCCGTATTGGACGTGCGCGGCCTCACAGTCGAGATCGACACGCCGGCCGGGCCGATCCAGCCGGTGCGCGAAGTGTCGCTGCACGTGGCGCCGCGGGAGACGCTGGCGATCGTGGGCGAGAGCGGGTCGGGCAAGTCGCTGACCGGGCTCGCCGTCATGGGCCTGCTGCCCGCGGCGGCGCGCGTCGCGGCCGGGTCCGCCGTGTTCCTCGGTCGCGACCTGCTGCGGCTGGACGAGGCGGCGCTGCGCCGGGTGCGCGGGGCGGAACTGGCGATGATCTTCCAGGACCCGATGAGCAGTCTCAACCCGGTCCACCGGGCCGGGCGCCAGGTCGCCGAGGCCGTGCTGGCGCACCAGCAGGTCAGCGCCGCCGCGTCCGAGGCGCGCGCGCTAGAGCTGTTCGAGCAGGTCGGCATCCCCGATCCCGCGAGCCGGGCCCGCTCCTTCCCGCACGAGCTGTCCGGCGGGATGCGCCAGCGGGTCATGATTGCCATGGCGATGGCCAACGGCCCGCGGCTGATCATCGCCGACGAGCCGACCACGGCGCTGGACGTCACGATCCAGGCGCAGGTGCTGGACCTGCTGGCCGGCTTGCAGCGGGAGCGCGGGCTGGCACTGGTGTTCATCACCCACAGCCTGGCCGTCGTGGCCGAGATCGCCGGCCGCGTCGCGGTGATGTACGCTGGGCAGGTCGTCGAGGAAGGGCCGGTCGAGCGCGTGTTCGCCCATCCGCTGCACCCCTACACTGCGGCGCTGCTCGCGAGCGCCCCCACCGGAGGCGGGACGCCGCCCCGGGGCATCCCCGGCGTGGTTCCCCTGCCTCACGCGCTGCCGCCGGGCTGCGCGTTCGCGCCCCGCTGCGCGCACCGTATCGACGCCTGTGAGGCTGCGCCGCCGCCACTGCTGCAGGCGGCGCCGGATCAGGCACCGCGCTGCATCCGCTGGGCCGAGCTGTGACCGCCCTGGTGCAGGCCGAGGGCCTGACCCGGCGCTTCGGCGCACGCGGCTGGCTCAGCCGCAAGCGTCCCGTGCAGGCCGTGACGGGCGTGACGCTCAGCCTGTCCCGCGGCGAGGCGGTGGGCCTGGTCGGTGAGAGCGGGTCCGGCAAGAGCACGGTGGGGCGGCTGCTGCTCGGGCTGCTCGCACCCAGCGAGGGCCGCGTCCTGTTCGACGGCGCCGACCTCGCCGCTACCGGCGCTGCCGCCACCCGGCGACTGCGGCGGCGCATGCAGATCGTGTTCCAGGACCCCTACTCCAGCCTCGATCCACGCCGGCGAATCGGCGCGCAGATCGCGGAGGGTTTGCGCATCCACGGCCTCATCCCGGCGCCGCGGCGCGCCGCGCGGGTCGCGGAGCTGCTGGCGCAGGTCGGCCTGCCGGCGGAGCACGCCGCGCGCTTCCCGCACGAGTTCAGCGGCGGCCAGCGACAGCGCGTCGGCATCGCCCGCGCGCTCGCCACCGGGCCGGACTTCCTGGTGGCGGACGAGCCGGTCTCGGCGCTTGACGTGTCGGTGCAGGCGCAGGTGCTGGCGCTGCTCGCCGACCTGCGGACCCGGCTCGGCCTGACCATGCTGTTCATCAGCCACGACCTGCCCGCGGTGCGGCACCTGTGCGACCGCGTGGTGGTGCTCTATCTCGGTCGGGTGATGGAGGACGGCCCGGCGGTTTCCGTGTTCGCCGCGCCGCAGCATCCGTACACGGCGGCGCTGTTGGCCGCGGCGCCGAGCCTGGACCCCGCCCGCCGGCGCGCGCGCATCGTGCTGCAGGGCGAGCTGCCAAGCCCGGCCAACCCGCCCTCGGGATGCGTGTTCCGCACCCGCTGCCCGTGGGTCATCGACGCCTGCGCGGCAGCCGTGCCGACGCTGCGCGAGATGGGCCCCGGCCACCGCAAGGCCTGCATCCGCGACGACCTCGCCCTGCCGGCGTGATGACGCAGGTCTAGAGCGTGTGCCGTGAGCCAAGGCGAACGGGATATGCTCCAGCGGTGCGGAGCTGACGCCGAGCCCCCGTCACTTGCCGCGGAAGCGCGCGGCACTCAGCAAGGGCGTCGTGGGACCCGAGGCCAGGCCCGAGGACGGATCGCCGGCCGGTGAGCCGCGGGGCGGCGGCACGGCGGCAAGGCTCGGGCCAGCGACCGGGCCGGGGCACGCGCCCGCGCCCGGCGGCCGGGCGGCGCAGGGAGCGGCGGCCTGCGCCTGAAGCGCTGCAAGCTCGGCCGGCCCGCGCCGCTTCCAGGGCCGCCGAGAGTGCCGGGATTCGTCAAGCCCAATCGGCACTATCATCACATTATTTAGCACTACACCCAATTCGGCGCGCCAGCGCCGGCGCAGTCATATCAGTAGCTTACACCTCATTCAGGTAACCGGGGCAAAAGTCCGGGCACGCAGGTGCAGCAGAACAAAGGTCGGAGTTGGCGTCCCACTCTACAGGTCTGAGTTTGCATTCTATTTTTGGTTCGGAAAGCGGTACAGATCGGCTGCCGTTCCGTCTTTGCCC
>JBBSIT010000088.1:0-10014 GCA_038231995.1 Acetobacterales bacterium
ACACGATGAACGGCGCGTTGCCGCCCAGCTCCATGCTGGTCTTCTTGATCGTCGGCGCGCACTGCGCGAGCAGCGTGGCGCCGACCTCGGTGCTGCCGGTGAAGCTCAGCTTGCGCACGAGCGGGTTGCTGGTCAGCTCGCCGCCCACCTCGCCCGACGGCCCGGTGATCACGTTGCACACGCCAGCCGGCATGCCCGCCCGCTCTGCCAGCACGGCGAGGGCGAGGGCGGAGAACGGCGTTTGGCTGGCCGGGCGGATCACCCCGGTGCAGCCGGCGGCCCAGCCCGGCCCGGCCTTGCGGGTGATCATCGCGGCGGGGAAGTTCCACGGTGTGATGGCCGCGAACACGCCGATCGGCTCCTTTGTCACAAGGATTCGGCGGCCCTTGGTGGGGGAGGGGATCGTGTCGCCGTAGATGCGCTTTCCCTCCTCGGCGAACCACTCGATGAAGCTGGCGGCATAGGCGATCTCGCCGCGGCTCTCGCCCAGCGGCTTGCCCTGCTCGGCCGTCATGATGACGGCGAGGTCCTCGGTGTTCTCCAGCATCAGCTCGGCGAGCCGGCGCAGGATGGCGCTCCGCTCCTTGGCGAGCATCGCGCGCCAGGCGGGGTAGGCGCGGTGTGCGGCCTCGATCGCCCGCCGGGTCTCGGCGGCGGAGAGGGCAGGGACCTCGCCGATGGCCTCGCCGGTGGCCGGGTTGCGGACCGGGAGGGTGCGGCCGCTGTCGGCCTGGACCCATTTGCCGCCGATGCAGCAGGCCTGGCGGAACAGGCTGGGGTCGGTGAGGGGCAGGGGCGCGGTCGGGTTCAGCATGATGAGCCTCCGTTTACCCTTTCAAGATAGGCTGGCCGGGGCGCGCTGTCAGCGTCCGCGCACGGAGCCCGGACGCGGCGCCTGCACGAGGCTCAGGCATGCCCGTGTGGCAGCCTCCTGCAGAACCACGTAGTGCTTACCGTGGACGGGCAAGACGGGGCCATACGCATGACCATCACGTTCGGACGGACCATCCCTGTCCTCCGCATCTTCTCGGAAGAGAAGGCGAAGGAGTTCTACGTCGGTTTCCTCGGCTTCGAGATCGAGTGGCAGCATCGCTTTGAGGCGGACGCTCCGCTGTTCATGCAGGTCAGGCGGGCGGGCCTCTTCTTGCGCTTGAGCGAACACCACGGAGACGCGTGCCCAGGCGCGTTGATCACCATCGAGCTGACTGGCGTGGATGCGCTCCATCGCGAGATCAGCGCCAAGAGCTATCCCTACATGAGGCCGGGCCTTGAAGAGACACCCTGGGGCGCCAGGGAAGTGACGGTGATCGACCCGTTCGGGAACCGATTGAACTTCAGCGAGCCGGCGCAGGCGACTCTCGCGGCGGCATCGTGCCCTCAGGCTGAGGCGGCGCCCTAGCTGCCTACTTCTCCCGCCGGCTCTCCCGAAACTCCGCCGCCAGCCCCGGCTTATCCACCTGCTTCGCCCGACCGAACGCCATCGCGTCCGGCGCCACGTCGCGCGTGATCACGCTGCCCGCCGCCACGAACGCGCCGTCGCCGAGCGTCACCGGCGCCACCAGCACCGAGTTGGTCCCGACGAACACCCGCTCGCCGATCGTCGTGCGGTGCTTCGCGAAGCCGTCGTAGTTGCAGGTGATCGTCCCGGCGCCGATGTTGCTGCCCGCGCCTACGCTCGCGTCGCCGATATAGGCGAGGTGGTTCGCCTTCGCGCCCGCGCCGAGGCTCGCCGCCTTCAGCTCCACGAAGTTGCCGACATGCGCGCCGGCGCCGACCGTCGTGCCGGGCCGCAGCCGCGCGTAGGGGCCGATGACTGCCCCGCGCCCGACCCGGCAGCCCTCCAGATGGCTGAACGCGCGCAGCTCGGCGCCGTCCTCGACGGTGACGCCGGGTCCGAACACCACGTGCGGCCCCACCGTCACGTCCTGGCCGAGCTGGGTGTCCCAGCTCATGAATACCGTCTCGGGCGCGGTCAGCGTGGCGCTGCCGTCCATCGCCGCGCGGCGCAGCCAGCCCTGCAAGGTGGCCTCCGCCTCGGCCAGCTCGGCGCGGGAGTTGATGCCGCGCAGCTCCTCGTACGGCGCCTCGACGGCCGCGACCCGGCTTCCCTCCGCGGCGGCAAGGGCGACGCACTCGGTCAGGTAGAATTCCCCGTTGGCCGGGCTGGGCTGCACGGCATGCAGCCAGCGAGCGAAATCCGCGGCCGGCGCGCACAGCACGCCCGCGTTGCACAAGCCTTCCGCCCGCTCCGCCTCGGACGCGTCGGCCCACTCGATGATGCGATCCACGAAGCCGTCCCGCCCGATCACCCGCCCGTAGCGTCCGGGCTCGGGCGGGCGCATCGCCAGCAGGCACAGCCCGGCGTCGCCCGCCCGTCTGCGGTCCAGCAGCCGCCCTAGCGTCTCCGGCCGGATCAGCGGGTTGTCGGCGTAGAGCACGGCCACCTCGCCGTCGCCGAACAGCGCCGCCGCCTGCAGCGCCGCGTGCGCCGTGCCGAGCCGGTCCGCCTGGACGACGACGGCGTGTGGCGCGGCGAGGGCCGCGAGCGCGTCCATGCCGGGTCCGACGACGACGACGATGCGATCGAACCGCGCCGCAGCGCTGGCGATGAGGTGCTGCAGCATCGGCCGGCCGGCGATGGCGTGCATCGCCTTGGGACGCGTCGACTTCATGCGGGTGCCGAAGCCGGCGGCGAGCAGGATGGCGGTGGAGGTCATGGGAATGCGGGGTAGCGGGGCAGCCCGGTCCGTGTCAAAGCCTGCGCGTTGGATGGAGTACCGCGATGACGTCGCCGACCCTCGTGCTGGACCTCGACGGCACGCTGGTGGACAGCGTGCCGGACCTTGCGGCCAGCCTCAGTCGGATCGCCGCCGCGCGGGGCATCGCGCCGTTCACCGATGCCGAGGTCACGCCGATGGTCGGCGATGGCGCCGCCGCGCTGCTGCGCCGGGCCTGGAGGGCGCGCGGCCGGGCCGCCGACGACGCGGATTTGCGCGACTTCCTGGACGATTACGGCGCGAACGCCGCCGTCCTCACCCGGCCCTACCCGGACGCGGACGCTACGCTGCGCGCAATGCGGGCGGACGGATGGCGGCTGGCCGTCTGCACCAACAAGCCCTCGGCGCCGGCCCGTGCGCTGCTGCAGGCGCTCGGGTTGGCCGACCTGTTCGCGGCCGTGGGCGGCGGCGACAGCTTCTCCGCGCGCAAGCCGGACCCGGCGCATCTGTTGGCGACGGTGGCGGCGGCCGGCGGTGAGCCCGGCCGGGCCGTGATGGTGGGCAACCACGTGAACGACATATCCGCGGCCACCGCCGCCGGCATGCCGTGCATCTTCGCGGCCTGGGGCTACGGCCCGCCCGCCATGGCCGCGGGCGCGCAGGCTGTCGCGCGCGGCTTCCTCGATGTGCCTTCCCTAGCCGCCGGGCTGACCGGGACCTGACCCAGTCAGGTAGAGCGTCGCGGTGCCGAGCACCGGCGCCTGGAACGTCAAGCGGACCGGGATGGGCGCAGCACCTGGGGTGACGGCGGCGAACCAGGCGCTACCCTGCTGCGGGCGGCGCATCCGCTCGGGGTCGTCGTCCCGCCGGAAACCCGCGAGCAGGCGGCCCTCGAAGTCGCAGCGCAGCGCCGGGCCCTGGAATCTGGACCGGCTGCTGGGCTCGATCAGCTCCATGCCGACGGTGCGGACCGTGATCTCGGACAGGCGGCGGCCGTCGAACGTGGTGGCGCTGCCCTCGCACCTGCCGGTCGCGGCAACCTGGCGCATGAGCTGGGCCATCGCGCTGATGGTGTCGATGGTGTGCGCCTGGAGCGCCTCCGGCACCGGCTCACGCTCGTCCTCGTTGGGCGGGACGAGCGTGCGCACAACCGGGTTGCCGGCGGGATAGTCGATCAGCGTGACGCGCGGCCGACCGCGGAGGTGCCCCTGGCTGTAGAAGCGTTGCGGCACCGGCCGGCCGGCGACGAAGCGGCCCTCGACGGTGGTGTCCTGCTGCCCACTGAACAGCGCCCCCACCGTGCCGGCCATGCAATAGACGGTGTGGACGCGGTAGGTCGTGGGCGTCAGCGTGAAGTCGGCGTCGAGGTTCAGCACGTTCAGGCCCGTGGCATAGGCCGAGTAGGTGGCATGGACTGCCTCCGCCTGGGCGGCGGCGGGCAGCAGGAGCAGCAGGAGCAGCGTGCGTCGGATCATGCACGGCATGTCGTGCGAGGCCCCGGTTTCCACAACGGGCCGAGTTGTCGTGGGCCGCGTTCGGCTCTCATTGCTTGCTGAATACAGCATCGCAACGCCGGACTTCCAGCCGGGCGCCGGTACCGTGCGTCCCATCGAACCGGGATTGCAGGCGATAGGAGTACGGCGTGGCCGGGGCGAGACGTCCGACGGTGTAGTCCGGGTTGCCGGTCATCCCACGCGCGGACAGCAGCGCGGTGCCGTCCGGCTGTATCTGGCCGTCCAGCGACAAGGAGGCTGCCTGGCCGCGAACGCCGGTCTCGCCATGCAGGAGGCCGCCCTTCACGCCGGCCGCGAAGCGGAGCGTGTATCCGGCGGCTCCGTCCTGGGCGGCGGCGCAGGTGATGATGACCAACCAGGTGCCGTCGAACGAGGTGTTTCCCTGGGCATTCACGGCGCCGGCCGTCAGGGAAGCCAGGATCGAGGCGCTGACCAGGCGTCGAAGGATCGACCCGATACGCATGCCCGTCTCCCGCTGGTCCATAACCTGGGCTGCATTAGAACGAACTGCCCGGGAGACCTCAAGCACGCAACCTGAGTTGCCCTGGAAAGCCAGCCGGTCCCGGATCTTGAACCGCTCCGCTACCCGCGGCTTGACAGCCCGGCGGCGCCCGCCCTAAACGCGGCGGCTCGGATATGGGCGCGTAGCTCAGCGGGAGAGCATTCGCTTCACACGCGAAGGGTCACAGGTTCAATCCCTGTCGCGCCCACCATCTCCGGAACGGACGGCCCGCGCAGCCGTTACCCTGCATGGCCTCGCCCTGGGGGCAGGGCGCGCGGGTGACCGCAGTTGGACGGGAGATGACGCCGCATGCGGTTCCGGGACTCTGCCCAAGCCTATCGAGCCATGCGCGCGTTGCCCGCCCTTGAAGACCTCGATGCCCTGGCCGACCCGGTGACGCCCCACCCACGCGGCGAGATCGAGGTCAGCTTCGTCGTCCCCGCCCATAACGAGGCGGCGCTGCTGCCCCGGACCCTCGCCGCGATAAAGGCCGAGATCGCCCGGGCCGGATGCTCCGCCGAGATCATCGTCGTAGACAACGCCAGCACCGACGCGACCGCGGCGATCGCGGCGGACGTGCCGGGCGTGCGGGTGGTGGCCGAGCCGCAGAAGGGGCTCTCGCGGGCGCGCCAGGCCGGGTTCGCCGCCTCGACGGGACGGCTCGTCGCCAACATCGACGCGGATACGATCCTGCCGCAGGGCTGGCTGACGCAGGTGCTGGCGGAGTTCCGCCGCGACCCGACGCTCGTGGCGCTCAGCGGACCCTACATCTACTACGACGCGCCCATGCGCATCCGCGCGTTCGCACGGCTATTCTACTGCATCGGCTGGTGCACCTACGCGGTCAACCGATTCGTGCTGCGCGTCGGCTCGATGCTGCAGGGCGGCAACTTCGTCGTCACCCGCGCGGCGCTGCTGCAGATCGGCGGGTTCGACCCGGCCTTCACGTTCTACGGCGAGGACACAGACGCGGCGCGCCGCCTGCACCGGGTCGGCGGGGTCAAGTTCACCTTCGCCCTGCCGGCGTTCTCCTCCGGCCGGCGCCTCGCGGGCGATGGCCTGTTCGCCACGGGCATCCGCTACAGCGTGAACTACCTTTGGGCCACCTTCATGCACCGGCCCTACACGCGCACGTCCCGGGACTACCGGGACCTCAACGTCTAGCTGCCAGGCGTCCCCGGCTCGCCCAAGTCCCACCACAGCCCAGCGAACGCTGCCAGCCCTTCTCGCGCGGGAGCGAGCAGCAGGTGCTCGTCCGGGCCGTGCTGCTTGCAGCCGTTGTAGCTGTGCGGCACCCAGACCAGCGGCACGCCGAGATGGTCGATGAACACGTCGCCGGGCAGGCCGCCGCCGCTGTTGGGAATGCGCTGCACAGGGCGCGCGCCCATCGGCTGCAAGGTGCGGTCGATGCTGGCGACGGCCCAGCGCACCCAGGGGTCGGTCGGGTCGGTGCGGCTGGCCGCCATGCGGACGCCGGCGTTGTCGATGCGGACCTCCGGGAAGCCCGCGGCGTCGAGATGGCGTCGCAGCGCGGGGGCGAAAGTCGCGGGGTCGGTGTCCACGGTGTAGCGGATCTGGCAGTGCGCGCGGGCGTTGGGCGCCACGGCGTTCACCGGGTTCTCCGGGCGGCCGGACAGCAGGGACAGCACGATGAAGCTGTTCCAGCCGTAGATCTTCTCGGCTGCACTCAGCCCGGGCTCGCCCCAGTCGAGGTCGATCGTCGCGGCGCCCCCTTCGGCCACCATCTCGCAGCCGGCGAGCGCCTCGCGCACGCTGTTCGGCACCGCGGCCGGCAGCCAGTCGCGCACCAGGATGCGGCCGTGCCGGTCGGCGATGAACGCGATCGCGTGGGATAGCACGATGGCGGGGTCGGTGGTCATGCCGCCCCAGTTGCCGGAGTGGACGCCGCCGGGCCGCAGCTCGAGCACGAGGTCGAAGTGGAACGTGCCGCGCGTGCCGGTGGACACCGTGGGCACCCCGGCCGCCACGCGCGGGCCGTCGCTGGCGATCAGCACGTCGGCGGCGAGGCGGTCCGCGTGGGCGGCGACGAACTCGCGCAAGCCTACGGAGCCGCGTTCCTCCGCCGTCTCCAGCACCAGCTTCAGCGTGAAGCCGAGCCGGCCGCCGCGCTCGGCCAGCACGGCCTCGAGGGCGGCCAGGTTGATGGCGTGCTGGCCCTTGTTGTCCGCGGTGCCGCGGCCGTACCAGCGGTCGCCCTCCTCGGTCAGCCGCCACGGGTCGAGGCCCGCGCGCCACTGGTCCTCCAGCCCGCGCACGGTGTCGCCGTGGCCGTAGGTGAGCACGACCGGGCCGGCGTCCTCGCGCCGTTCCGCGACCAGGATCGGGCCGAAGCCCGGCGCCGGGTTGGCGTGCAGCTCGACGGCGAAGCCCATCCGCTCCAGCCAGGGGCGCAGCCCGGCGTCGAGGTAGCGCTCCAGGTCGGCGCCGTGCCCGGGGTCCTGCGACGTGCTGGGGATCGCCACCAGCTCGGTGAGGCGCGCGTGGAAGGCGCCCTCGTCGAAGCCCGCCAGCGCGCGCGCCACCGCGCCGTCCCGAGTCGATCGTGCAGTCCCGTCCATGCCCGTCCCTCCGTCTGGCGCAGAAGGTCGCGCGGCGCGCTTGGCCTGGCAAGAAGAGGTCGGTAGCGTGGCGGCAACGAACAACCGGAGGGAGTCACCATGCGCCGACGCACGCTGCTCAAGGCTGTTGCCAGCCTGCCGCTCGCGGCGCCCGCCATCGCGCAGCCCACGCCGGTGCTGCGCTTCATCCCGCAAGCCAACCTCACCTCGCTCGACCCGATCTGGACCACGGCGACCGTCACCAGCAATCACGCCTACTACGTGTACGACACGCTGTACGCGGTGGACGGGCAGTTGCGCCCGCGGCCGCAGATGGCGGAGGGCCACGAGGTCGCCGACGAGGGCCGCACCTGGCGGTTCCGCCTGCGCGAGGGCGTGCGCTTCCACGACGGCGCCCCGGTGCGCTCGGCCGACTGCGCCGCGAGCCTGCAGCGCTGGTCGGCGCGCGACCAGTTCGGCCAGCTCCTCGCCCGCGTGGTGGACCGCTACGAGACGCCGGACGACCGCACGCTCGTGATCCGCCTGACGCGCCCGTTCCCGCTGCTGCTGGACGCCATCGCCAAGCCGGACAGCAACGTCGCCTGGATCATGCCCGAGCGGATCGCCCGGACCGACTCCAACAAGAGCATCACCGAGGTGATGGGCTCCGGTCCCTATCGGTTCCTCGCGGACGAGTACGTGTCCGGCAGCCGGGTCGCCTACGCGAAGTTCGACGCCTACGTGCCGCGCAGCGAGCCGCCGGAGTGGGGGTCGGGCGGCAAGGTCGCGCATTATACCCGCGTCGAGTGGAGCATCCTGCCCGACCCGGCGACCGCGGCCGCCGCCCTGCGCGCCGGCGAGATGGACTGGTGGGAGCAGCCGCTGCCCGACCTGCTGCCGCAGCTGGTGCGGGCCGGCACCCAGACCCAGATCGACCAGCCCGCGGGACGGCTCGCGTTCATGCGGGTGAACCACCTGCATCCACCGTTCAACGACGAGAAGGTGCGCCGGGCCGTGCTGATGGCGGTGGACCAGGAGAGCTACATGCGCGCCTCGGTCGGCGACGACCGGACGCTGTGGAACCCGTGCCGCAGCCTGTATCCCTGCGACACGACCTATGCGCGCGACTACGGCGCCGAGCTGATGCGCGGCGACGTGGCGGCGGCGAAGCGGCTGCTGGGGGAGTCGGGCTACGCCGGGCAGCCGGCCGTGGTGATCAACCCGACGGACTTCCCGAGCATCGGCCCGCTCGGCCAGGTGACGGCGCAGACCTTGCGCGACATCGGCATGAACGTGGATCTGCAGGAGAGCGACTGGGGCACGGTCGTGCAGCGCCGCACCTCGCGCGAGCCGGTGGACAAGGGCGGCTGGAGCGTGTTCCACAGTTTCGGCTCGGCGCCCTCCTACTACATCCCGGCGACGTCCTCGCTGATCCGCAGCCAGGGCGCCGGCGCCTGGTTCGGCTGGCCAAACGACCCGGCGATCGAGGCGATGATGCAGGACTGGCTGGCCGCCCCGGACGCGGCGGCGCAGGCCAAGATCGCCGACGCGATCGGCGTGAAGGCGCTGGAGTACGTGACGACCGTGCCGCTCGGGCAGTTCTTCATCCGCACTGCATTCCGCAAGTCGATCACCGGCGTTCTGCAGGGCATCGCCCCGTATCCCTGGAACGTGCGGCCGGCGTAGTGGTCCGATTCAGCGAACGGATGGGAACCATCCGTTAGCATCGCCGAGACAAAATTATTCTGGAGGTAAAGCGAGGCCGCGCTCCAAATAACAGCAGAACGCGGCCTAATTACGACGAGACTGTCGCCAGCTAGTAAGCTCGCGGGACTAACACCGTCGCAGGTGCAGGCTGCGGAGGAGGAGTTTGAACTACAACCGGAGCTGGTGGCGGAACAGGTGCAGGATTGATCGTGCATGCCGTAACCGCTAGTAGAGATGCTGCCGCCAGAGCCATATTTGCAAACGATCGCATTGCTTACTCCTTCGCGTTTTCAGCCATGCCCACAGCGTTAGCCAGAAAACAACGAATCCTCAACTGGAAAGTTCCATTGCCGCGTTGCCACAAGGGGCAGTGGCGGATAAGCAGCCAAATCTCAGGAAGCGCTAGCGTCGTGTCGAGCGAAAGCTTCCGGAGCAAACAGATACGGCAAGCGAGACCGCAGGCGGTTGCGCATCGCCGCGGGCAGCGCCAGAAAGCGGCCATGCCAGAGCTCCACCTGCACAACAGCATGACCCGCCAGCGCGAGCGTTTCGTGCCGATCGACCCCGGGCACGTTCGCATGTACGTCTGCGGCCCGACCGTGTATGACCTCGCGCATCTCGGCAACGCGCGCGGGATGACGGTGTTCGACGTGCTGGCCCGGCTGCTGCGCCGGCTGTATCCGCGCGTCACCTACGTGCGGAACATCACCGACGTGGACGACAAGATCAACGCGCGCGCCGCCGCGAGCGGCGAGCCGATCGACGCCGTCACCGCCCGCACCGCCGCCGAGTTCCACGCCGACATGGCGGCGCTGGGCAACCTGCCGCCGGACGTGGAGCCGCGCGCGACCGGGCATATCCCGGAGATGATCGCGATCATGGAGCGGCTGGTCGCCGCCGGGCACGCCTACGCGGCCGAGGGCCACGTGCTGTTCGCGTTGGCCAGCTATCCCGGCTACGGCAATCTCTCCGGCCGCGAGCCGGACGAGTTGGTGGCCGGCTCGCGGGTCGAGGTC
>JBBSIT010000089.1:0-9986 GCA_038231995.1 Acetobacterales bacterium
ATCGGCACCGGCGCGCGCTCGATCAGCATCTCGCTGAGGTCGATCAGCGGCTCGTGCGACTTGGCAGTGAACGCGTGGTAGAATGGCAGCTTGCGCATCTGGTCGTAGGCCGCGCGCGCCAGCCGCTCGTTGCTGAACCCGAGGCTCGCGCACCACAGTCCGGCGACGCTCTCGATGTAGTCGCGCCCGGACTCGTCCCATACGCGGACGCCCTCGCCCCGGCTGATGATCAACGGGCCGTGCTCCTGGTGCGCTATCGCATCGGTATACGGATGCAGCACGTGAGCGACGTCGCGGGCGGCGGGGGAGTTCGGGCGCAGGGCGGGCGGGGTCATCGAAGACCTCCTCTGGAGCAGGGAAGCGTTACCCTAGGCCTGTCGCGCCCGGTTGTGGAACCCCGTCCGCTACTCAGCCCACGTCCGGTAACGGCGTCGTGCGGGGCGGTACTCGACGATGCGGTGCCGGTTCGTCTCGACCACCAGGATGCGCGGGTCGCTCGCCGGCGCGCGCGGGTCGGTGCAGACGCCGGCCGGCTCGCACCCGTGCGGTCCAGCTCCCCGGCGTCGGGGTCGAGTGCGCCGAGCTGGTGTGTGCCGGCTTTGGCGAACAGCACGCCGCCGCCGTAAGGCAGCACGTCCCAAGGCGAAGCGAGCGCGGTATCGAGCGCGGGTGCGGTCGGGCCGAGGATGCCGCCCCGCGCGCCGGTGCCAGCGACGGTGGCGACCTCCCCGGTCGCGAGGTCGATGCGGCGGATCAGGTGGTTGCCGGTGTCGGCGACCCAGATCGCGTCGGCGTCCGCCGCCACGGCCTGCGGGTCGCGGAAGCGCGCGCGCAGCGGCGGCGTGTCAGCATGTCCTGGCATGCCGGAGCCGATGCGCGCGACCACCTGCCCGGCGTCGTCGAGCAGCACGACCTGGTGGTGCCCGGCGTCCGCCAGCGCCCAGCAGGCCGCGTCCGGCGCACGGCCCGGTACGGGGCGGAGCTTGCCGGGATAGCGGAAGCGCCCCGCTGCCGGCAGGGAGTCCGACGGCGGTGGCGGTAGCACGGGTTGCAGCGCGCCCACGCTGCGCGCCTGCTTCACCATTCGCCCGACCGTGCGGACCAGCTCGTCGGCGTCCGGCTCGCCCGAACGTTGCTCCAGCACGTAACCGGCCGGGTCGATGAACACGAGCGTGGGCCATGCCCGAATTGCGTACTGGTCCCACAGGCGACGGTCCGGGTCATGCAGCACGGGGTGGGTGATCCCGAGCCGGTCGGTCGCTGCGCGCACTGCCGCCGGGTCGCGCTCATGGTCGAATTTGTGGGAGTGGACGCCGATCACGACGACCTCCCGCGGGAACGCGGCTTCCACCCGGGCCAGCGCGGGCAGGACATGCAGGCAATTGACGCAGCAACTCGTCCAGAAATCCAGCAGCACCACCCACCCTCGCAGTTCGGCGAGCGAGAGCGGGTGAGGGTGTTGAACCAGATAGAACCAGGGGCGGCGAGGGCGGGAGCGCGGACGGCCATGACGCCGATGTAGGGAGCCTAAGCCGGCGCGCCATTCACGCCTTCGATGAGGCTCCAAGCAAGACGAAGGCCGAGATCGTGCCGCTCGGTGTTGGCCAGCGCGATGGCGGTGATGCGCGGCCCGGCCTCTGGCATGACGCAGATGGCCCCGGTCGGATAGCCCGGGCCCTCGCCGCCGTGTCCTGCCCGGCGGTCGTCGCCGCCGTCCTCGCGGCACATCAGGCCGAGTCCGTAGCCAGGCGGCTGGAACAGCCAATGCGAGCGGCCGACTGGCGCCGGGTCGCGCATCGCGCTGCGGGACGCCGGGTGAAGGACCGGGCCGGCAAGCACGCCGTCCAGCGCCCGCGCGGCGTCGAGCGCCCGGCCGACAACCGCGCCGTGCGCGACCCAGCCGGGATGGTAGCGCCGTGCGACGTCCGCCAGGGCCTCCCCATCGCCGAGCGATGCGCCCCACCCCGGCGCGAGGTCGCCCACGTCCCCAAGCTCCGTCACGAGCCGCAGGGCGGACGTCGCGGCGGGGGCGAACACCTCGGATTGCAGCACCGCACCCAAGGGCTTCCCCGTCGCACGCTCGATGACCAAACGAGCGAGCAGATAGCCGATGTTGGAGTAGGCGAACGCGCCGGGCGGGTTGATGCCGTGCTGGCCGATGGTCGCATCCAGGAACTTGTCACGCGGCCAAGGCTGGCCCGGGGAGGCGCGGACGGCATCGTGGTAATCCCTCTGGCCGCCATAATCGGGCAGCCCCGCCGTGTGGTTCAGCACGCGCCGCAGAGTCACTATGTCGGGCAGCGCGAGCCTCGGCAACACGGACGCGACCGGTGCATCGAGGGCGAGGACGCCTCGCTCGACCAGCCGCAGCGCGGCCGCGGCGATGAAGACCTTGGCGATGCTGAACAGGTGGAACTCGTCGTTGGGGTCCGGCGGCTCGGGCCAGCCCGGATCACGCCGGCCGATGCCGGCTACAAGGGCGGGGGCGCCATCAACCAGCAGCGCGAGGCTCGCGCCGACGCCGCCGCACTCGGCCAGCACGCGCTCCGCTTCCGCCAGCCCTCCCTTCATCGCGCAGCCCCTATGCCCTGCCATGCAGCATAACCGGTTGCGCCGATCGCCGTCCGGGTCTCTCCTGATTGCATGCACCCCGAATACGTCGGCCGCGCCGAGACGCGCTCGGACCAGGTCTGGCCCAATCTCCTGCGCGATCTCGCCGCCACGCTCGGCGTCGCGCGGCCCGACGCCCTGCCGCTGCTCTGGCATTGGATGCTGTTCCAGGACTGGGTGCCACCGGAGGGGCTAGGTCCGGACGGGCACCCGCGCCGGGGCGGATTCCTGCCGCCGCTGCACGACTTGCCACGGCGCATGTGGGCCGGCGGGCGGGTGCGGCTTCTTAGCGCGCTGGACGCCGGCGAGCCGGTCGAGCGCATCAGCACCATCCTAGCCGTGCGGGAGACCCGGCGCGGGGCAGGGCGCTTGGTGTTCGTCACCGTGCGGCACTCCATCTCAGGACCGCGCGGCCCGGCGGTGGAGGAGGAGCAGGACCTGGTCTATCGCGGCGCCGAGGGGGCGGCGGTCAAGCCGGCCGACCCAGCCCCGGAGCCGCCCGCGGGCGCCCTGTCCCGCACCATCGTGCCCGACCCGGTGCTGCTGTTCCGCTACTCCGCGCTGACCGGCAACGGCCACCGCATCCACTACGACGCTGATTATGTGAGAGACGTCGAGGGCTATCCCGGCCTGGTCGTGCACGGACCGCTGCAGGCGACCTGGATGACTGCGCTGGCGGAAGCGGAGTGGGGCCGCATCGCCGCGTTCCGCTTTCGCGGCCAGCGGCCGGCATTCGCCGGGCAGGCGTTGCGGATCGAGGGCTGGCGGGACGGCGATGCCGTCAAGCTGCGCACGCGCGACGCGACCGGGGCCATCTGCATGAGCGGGGAGGCCGAACTTGGCTGAGAGCTTGACGCGGCGCGGACTGATCGGTGCTGCCCCCCGTGCCCTACGCGATGATGCAGCCGACACGGTGCGAGGCATCCTGCTCGTGGCGCTCGCCTACGTGGTGATGACCGCGGGCGACGTCGCGGCCAAGTGGGCGCTCGGCGCTGCCGGGGTCGCGGGCGTGATGATGGGCCGCGGAGTGTCCGGCGCGCTCACGGTGGCGGCGCTGGCGGCCGCGGAGGGCGATTGGCGGCGGCTGCTACCGGTGCGCTGGCGGCTGGTGCTGCTGCGCAGCGCGCTGCACAGCATGGTCTCGCTCAGCTTCTACGTCGCCTGGCTCTCCATCCCGCTGGCCGACGCCTACGCGATCGGCTTCACTGCGCCGCTCATCATGACGCTGTTGGCCGTGCCGATGCTGGGCGAGCGCATCCGCTGGCGCCGGATGCTGTCCACCGCGGTCGGCTTCAGCGGCGTGCTCATCATGATCCGGCCCGGCAGCGCGCTGTGGGACCCGGCGCTGCTGATCCTGATCCCCGGCATCCTCACGATGGCCGTGACCCGCATCATGACGCGCCAGCTCAGCACGACCGAGACGGCGGAGTGCCTGACATTCTGGCTCATGCTCGGCCACCTGCCCGCCGGCGCGCTCATGCTGCTGGCGTTCCCGAGCACCTGGGCGCTGTCCACCGATGTCTGGCTGGCGCTCGCCTTGCTCGGCATGCTGAACGGCACCGCGCACTGGCTGATGGCGCGGGCCTACGCGCTGGCGCCCGTCGCGGCGGTGGCGCCCTATGAATACACGATGCTGATCTGGGGTGGGATTGCCGGATACGTGGTGTTCCACGAGGTGCCCGGCTGGTCGTCGCTCGCCGGCGCCGTCGTGGTCGCGGCTGCCGGGCTTTACAACCTGCATCGCGAGCGCGTGCGGCGAACGGAGGCGGTGCGCTGATGTTCCTGTCCGAGCCCGAGCCCGCGCGCGGCGTCGCCATTCCTGTCGCCCCCGGCATCCGCCGCGTGGTGGCGCCGAACCCGGGGCCGATGACCTATCACGGCACCAACACATACCTGCTGGACGGGCCGGACGGCGCCACGGTGATCGACCCTGGGCCGGACAGCGAGCCGCATGTGCGGGCGGTGCTGGAGGCGACCGGCGGCCGGGTCGGCGCGATCCTGCTGAGCCATACCCATCCCGACCACCTCGGCGCCGTCGCAGCACTGCGGGCCGCGACAGGGGCGCCCGTCCATGCCTGGCATGCCCCAGCCGAGCCCAGCTTCATGCCGGACGTGGCGCTGAGGGACGGGGACATGGCATCCGGGCTGCGCGCAATTCACACGCCGGGTCATGCGCCGGACCATCTGTGCTTCGCCCTCCCGGATGGCACCCTGTTCAGTGCCGACCACGTGATGAGCTGGAGCACCAGTACGGTGAGCCCGCCTGCCGGCTGCATGGCAAGCTACTTTGCGAGCCTGCATCGGCTGCTGCATCGGCACGACACGCTCTATCTGCCGGGCCACGGTCCGCCGTTGCCGGAGCCGCAGGCGTTCGTGCAGGGGTTGCTCGCGCATCGCGAGTCGCGGGAGGCGGCGATCATGGCCCAGCTCGCGGCCGGGCCGCGCATGACGGGGGAGATCACTCAGGCGCTCTATGCGCAAGTCGATCCGCGGCTGCTCCGAGCGGCCGAACGCAACGTCTTGGCGCATTTGATTAAGCTCGAAGGCGAGGGGCGCGCTGCCCGCAGCGGCGAGGGTTGGCGCGCGGTCTAAAGCGGTTTCACCCTGACCGGACGCGCTCTCGCGTTCGGCCAGGGTGAGTAGCCGCGTGACATAAAGCTACTCCGCGCGCCAGGTCCGATCGTCGAAAACTACGGTACGCTGCCTCCTATCCCGCTCCGCGTCGGGCAGCGCGATCCAGGTGACCAGTTGCAGCATCACCTCCCGCGTCACCAGGGCGAGATCGAGCGCCAATGCCTCGTCCAGCCCGTACCAGCGCAGCCCCTCCAGCTCGCCCGAGCCGGCGAGCGTGCCGCGGACGTGGCCCGCATCGACCACGAGGAAGCGGGCGTTGAACCGCACCGGGTTGCCCGCCGGCGTCACGGCTCGGCAGAGATAACGCAGCCCCGAGAGATCCGGCGGTGTGCCGAGCGTCAGGCCTGTCTCCTCCTCCAGCTCCCGCGCAGCGGCAACTGCGAGCGCGCGGGCGAGTGCGGGGCTGGCTGCGCGCTGCAACAGGGCGACTGTCGCTGGCCGCAGTTCGGCTGCAACGGGTGCTGCGTCATCGTCCGGGTCGACGGCTCCTCCAGGAAACACCAGGCGATTCGGCATGAAGCGGTGCCGAGCGCCGCGCATACCCATTAGCGCCTCCCACCCCACCCCAGCCCGGCGCAGCACGATGAGGCTGGCAGCGTCGCGCACAGCGACGGACGGGGAAAGCTCGTCAACCGGCTCTGGCAAGTGTCGCTCCTGGTAGTTTCTCCGTGCCTATCCTGGCACGGATAATCTGACCATGCTTTAGGTTGCGACCACCTTCCGGTAGAGGTGCCAAGTCGCGTGTCCGAGCACGGGCAGGGCCACGGCGAGGCCGACGAAGAACGGCAGGCAGCCGAGCAGCAGGAGCACAGCGACGACCAGTCCCCAGAGCGCCATCGGGACCGGGTTGGTGAACACGGCCCGCACCGACGTCCGCACCGCGGTGCCCGGGTCGGTCTGGCGGTCCAGCAGCAACGGGAACGACACCACGGTCAGCGCCAGCACCACGGCGGCAAAGAGCAGGCCGACGCCGTTGCCGATCAGGATCAGCCGCCACCCCGCGTCGGTATGGAACACGTCCCACACGAAGCCCGCGATCGAGGCAGGCGCCATGGCGCCGAAGGTGGCGTGGTAGATGCCCCTCGCCGTGGCGATCCAGGCGACGAAGATCGCGAACAGCACCACCCCGAGCAGGATCATGGCGAACAGCGCCGGGGAGCGCAGGACGTCGAAGGCGTTCAGCCAAGATACCGGGAGCCCTTGCTCCCGCCGCCGGCTGAGCTCGTAGATGCCGAGCGCCGCGACCGGGCCGACGAGGGCGAAGCCGGATATGAGCGGCCATACCAGCGGCAACAGGTCGCCGCCAGCGGCAGCGTATGCGGCGATGAACCCGATCACGGGATAGATCACGGTGAGGAAGACAAGCTGCGTTGGGTTGGACAGGAAGTCGTCCCAGCCTTTCGCGAGCGACTCCCATATGTCCGCAACAGTGATGCGGTTGACGGTCGGATCGGCATGATCCGAGACGTTAGCGAACGTCGGCTCGTAGGTCATCGGCACCCTCCTCGCCAGCGACCCCTGGATCGGTCGCGCTGCAGAGCGATCGCGGAAGGCCCGGCCGGGCGCGCAGGTGTCGTCGTGACCGCAGCGCCGCAGAGAGCCAGGTCGTCCGTCGCTGTCATTACCGTGGGATAACCAATTCGGTTTTCAAGGAGGGGACGAAGTGCACGCGCGCCGGCGAGGATCTGAGCGCTTTTCCCCAACCGTTGGATTTCGCTAAGTGAAGGGGGGCTACCTATGCCGGTGGACGTGGGTGGAAGTCGCCCTGGCTCCCGGAGTAGGACTCGAACCTACGACCGAGCGATTAACAGTCGCTTGCTCTACCAACTGAGCTATCCGGGATCAGGCGGCCGCTCCTATAACCCCGCCGCCGCCTGAACGCAAACTCGCACTCGTCATCGACGCCACTTGCACCGCCGGGCAGGCCGCGGCAGAACGCCATCTGCGCGGGCGTGGCGGAATTGGCAGACGCGCCGGACTCAAAATCCGGTTCTGGTGACAGAGTGTCGGTTCGACCCCGACCGCCCGCACCAATTGGCTCAGGCAGCCTTCGCCTCGCGCCGGCGGGCATGCAGCACGAACTCCGTGTAGCCGTTCGGCTGCGCGCGGCCCTCGAACACCAGGTCGCACGCGGCCTTGAACGCGATTCCGTCGAAGCCCGGCGCCATAGGACGATACAGCTTATCGCCTGCGTTCTGCCGGTCCACGACCTCCGCCATGCGTCGAAGCGTCGCCAGCACCTGGTCGCGGCTGACAACGCCGTGGAGCAGCCAGTTCGCGATGTGCTGGCTGCTGATCCGCAGCGTGGCGCGGTCCTCCATCAGCCCGACATCGTGGATGTCCGGCACCTTGGAGCAGCCCACTCCCTGATCGATCCAGCGGACGACGTAGCCCAAGATGCCCTGCGCGTTGTTGTTCAGCTCTTGCTGCACGTCGTCCGGCGCCCAGTTGGGCCGGTCCGCGACGGGGATAGTCAGGAGGTCATGCAGCGTGCCGCGCGGCTTGCCGGCCAGCTCGCCCTGCCGGGCCGCCACGTCCACCTCGTGGTAATGCAGCGCGTGCAGCGTCGCGGCGGTGGGCGAGGGGACCCAGGCCGTGTTGGCGCCGGCCCGGGGGTGGCCGATCTTCTGCGCCAGCATGTCTGCCATGCGGTCCGGCGCGGCCCACATGCCTTTGCCGATCTGCGCCCGCCCGCGCAGCCCGCAGGCCAGGCCGATGTCCACGTTGCGGTCCTCGTACGCCTTGATCCACGCGGAGTTCCGCATGTCGCTCTTGCGGACCATCGCGCCCGCCTCCATCGACGTGTGGATCTCGTCGCCCGTGCGGTCGAGGAACCCCGTGTTGATGAACACCACCCGCTCGCGCGCGGCCTGGATGCAGGCGGCGAGGTTGGCGCTCGTGCGCCGCTCCTCGTCCATGATGCCCATCTTGAGCGTGTTCCGCGGCAGGCCAAGCATGTCCTCGACCCGGCTGAACGTCTCGCTCGCGAACGCGACCTCCTCCGGCCCGTGCATCTTCGGCTTGACGATGTAGACCGACCCGGCGCGGCTGTTCCGCACCGGCCCGTCGTTGCGCAGGTCGTGCATCGCGATCAGCGATGTCAGTGCCGCATCGAGCAGACCTTCCGGCACCTCGGCACCGTCGAGCAGCACCGCATCCGTGTACATGTGATGCCCGACATTGCGGATCAGCATGGTGCTGCGGCCCGGCAGCGTCAGCGTTCCGCCGTCGGGGCGCGTATACTCCCGATCGGGGTTGAGCCGGCGCTCGATCGTCCGGCCGCCTTTCTCCAGGCTCGCCGTCAAGGTGCCGCCCATCAGCCCGAGCCAGTTGCGATAGACGTCCACCTTGTCCACCGCATCCACGGCCGCGACGCTGTCCTCGCAATCCATGATGGTCGTGATGGCGGATTCCAGCACCAGGTCGGCGACGCCCGCCGGGTCATCCCGGCCGATCGCGTGGTTCCGATCGATGCGAAGCTCCAGGTGCAGGCCATTGTTCCTGAACAGGATCGCGGTCGTCGCCGCCGGGTCGCCCCTGTAGCCGACGAAGCGGGTCGTGTCGGCAAGTCCCGTCAGTTCATCGCCAACCGTGATGACGAGGACGGAGGCCTGGACGGCATAGCCCGTTGCGGCGGCGTGCGAGCCGTTGACGAGCGGGGCCGCCAGGTCGAGCACCTCGCGGGCCCGCTCCACCACGCGCTGGCCGCGCACCTTGTTGTAGTCCTGCCCGCGTTCCGCGCCGTCCGTGTCCGGGATGGCGTCCGTGCCGTAGAGCGCGTCGTAGAGGCTGCCCCAGCGCGCGTTCGCGGCATTCAACGCATAACGCGCGTTCATCACGGGAACGACGAGCTGCGGGCCGGCGATGCTCGCGATCTCGGCATCCACGGCGGCGGTCTCGATCTCGAACGGCTCCGGCTCCGGCTCCGGCATCAGGTAGCCGATCTCGCGCAGGTATGCCTCGTAGGCTGCCAAATCGTGCTCCTGGCCGACATGCGCCCTATGCCAGCCGTCGATCTGCTCCTGCAGCTCCGCACGACGCGCGAGCAGGGCGGCGTTGCGCGGCGCCAGATCCCGCATTAGCGTTCCGAGCAGAGGCCAGAATACGTCGGGTTCGATGCCGGTCCCTGGCAGTGCCTCCGTCACGATGAACTCGTGCAGAACACGCGCCACGCTGAGTCCGCCCGTCTCGATCCGATCCATTCTGAAGCTCCCGTCTGAGGCGCCCTGTGTGGCCGAGGGCGCCCATCGTGTCGAGCCATCCCACTGGAGATGACGTGTTGCAGATGAACAAGGACCGAGGAGGCATGACGCTCGACGATGTCCGAGCCGATGCGTTCCGCCGCCTCTCCGATGGCTTGGATAATCGCCGGTCGGCGTTCCGTACGCCGGCGCTGGGCACTCTCGATGCGACTGGCGCACCCTCCCTCCGCACAGTCGTCCTGCGTGGGTTCGACCCGGCCGCGGCCACGCTCTGCATCCACACGGACCTGCGCGCGGCCAAGGTGGCGGAGATGCGCGCAGAGCCGCGCGTCTCGCTGCACGTATGGGACGATGAGGCCCAGGTTCAGCTCCGCATCGGCGGCCGGGTCACGCTGCATTCGGGCGACGCGCGTGCCCGGGCCGAATGGGACCGCCTGCACCCTGGCTCCCGCGCAACATACGCGACGGAGCAGACACCCGGCATGAGGATAAGCGACCCGGCCGAGATCAGCCGGGTGGCGGAGAGCGCAGCCTTCCGGC
>JBBSIT010000090.1:0-9981 GCA_038231995.1 Acetobacterales bacterium
CCATCGCGACCTGCGCGACACGATCGCCCAGCTTACCCTGGACCAGCCCGATCCAGCCCCGCCATCCGGCCCGCCGCCCGGCAACGCGGTGATGGCCCGCAAGGGCGGATACCTCCGCGCCCTCGACGAGGCCGCGCTGGCCGACTGGGCGGCGAAGCAGGGCGCGGTCGTGGTACTGCTGGTCCGGCCCGGCGACTACGTGTTCCCCGGCGCGCCCGTGGCCGAAATCTGCCCCCGCGCGCAGGCCGGGAACGCGGAAGCTCCGGTCCACGCGGCATTGACGATCGGGCCGCAGCAAGCGGCGGCGCAGGACCTCGAATTCGCCGTCCGCCAGCTCGTCGAGGTAGCCGTGCGGGCGCTGTCCCCCGGCATCAACGACCCGTTCACCGCGATCGGCGTGCTGGATCGGCTCGGCGCGGCGCTGTGCGAGATGGCGCCCCGATACCTGCCGGGCGGCGCGATGCTGCGGGACGGACGCGCGGTCCTGCATCGCCGCGCGATCGGCTACGACGGGCTGTGCAACGCGATGTTCCATCTCATCCGGCAGAACGCCGCCGGGTCGGCGACGGTGCTCATCCGGCTGCTGGAGGTGCTCACGAAGGCGCTAGCGGTCGAGGCTGTACCGGCCCGGCGCGCGACGCTGCGGCGGCATGCCGACCTGGCGCTCGCAGCGGGACGTGCAGGCGTGCAGGACCCCGCCGGCCTGGCGGACCTGGAGGCGCGGCATGGCGCCTTCCTGCGCGCAGTGTGACGGCCCGGACGCCGTGCGCGCTGGCTCAGCGCAACAGGACCTTCGGGGCCGCCTCGACGTTCAGGGAGGAGCACACCACCACGCCGATCCAGATTGCCAGGGAGAGGGCGCCGGCAAGCCTTGCGCTCGGCGGAGGCGTCCCTTCCCCGGCGAGCGCCTTCAGGTAGCTCGTCCGGTGGAACAGGAGCGCATTCCCGAGCCCCAGCCCGATCAGCGCGAGCTTCGGCGCGAAATAGGCGTGGCTGCCGACATGGACGGGAGCGTAGGCGAACAAGGCCGCTCCCGTGAGGATCGCCACCGCGAAGGTCCCGTAGAGCCAGGGCAGCACATGCTCGGCGAAGGGCCGCAGCGGCACCGTCCCCCGCCACCCTATCAACCTGAGATCGAGCAGGCCGATTCCCCCGAAGAATGCGCCCATAGCCAGGATGTGAACCAGGCGGACGATGTGATGATACGGCTGCATGGCGAAATGGAGGGGACGGTTGTCCAGCGCGATCAGGGTCGCGGCGGGGATGCGCATGAAGTCAAATACGCTCGGGTCGGCCATCCATCGCTCCCACGGGGCTTGTTATTGCGAACGGTTCTCACTATCAACTCCTAAGCCTAGCACGAGGTTCCAGTTGCCCATCATCCCGCCCTTTCTCATCCGCGCCTTCGCCGGCGCCGCAGTCGCGGCGCTGCCGCTGGCGGCCTGGGCGGCAGACCCGGTGGTCCTGACCCTGAAGGACCACCGCTTCACCCCGAGCGAGGTCAGCGTGCCCGCGGGCGAGCGCTTCCGCATCGAGGTGACGAACCAGGACCCGACGCCCGCGGAGTTCGAGAGCAGCGACCTGCGGATCGAGAAGATCGTGGTGCCCGGCGGCAAGATCGGCGTCATTGCCGGGCCGCTGAAGCCCGGCACCTACAAGTTCTTCGACGAATACCATCCCGACACGGCGACCGGGTCGCTGACCGCGACCGAGAAGAAGGACTGAACCGATGCTCGCGAGTCTTCTGATCGTATTCCGCGAGGTGCTGGAGGCCGGCCTGATCGTCGGCATCGTGCTGGCGGCCACGCAGGGCATCGCCCGCCGGGGCGCCTGGATCGCGGGCGGCATCGCCTGCGGCGTGCTCGGCGCGTCCGTGTTGGCCACCTTCGCCGGCGCGATCTCCCAGGCGCTGTCGGGCGCCGGGCAGGAGGTGTTCAACGCGAGCATCCTCATCGTCGCTGTCCTGATGCTCGGCTGGCACAACATCTGGATGGCGAGCCACGGCCGGCAGATGGCGCAGGAGATGAAGGCCATGGGCCGCGCCGTGACCGCGGGCGAGACCTCGCTGCTGGCGATGGCCGTCGTCGTCGCCGTCGCGGTCCTGCGCGAAGGCGCGGAGGTGGCGCTGTTCCTCTACGGGATCGCGGCAACGTCCGGGGAGGGTGCTGCCGCCCTCGTCCTCGGCGGGCTGCTCGGGATCGGCGCCGGCGCCCTGGTCTCGTACCTACTCTATCGAGGGCTGGTGGCGATCCCGCTCAAGCGGCTGTTCTCGGTCATGAGCTGCCTGATCGCCCTGCTCGCGGCCGGGATGGCCGGCCAGGCCGCCGCCATCCTCGCCGGCGCCGACCTCATTCCCGCCTGGGGCTACCAACTCTGGGACACGTCGTGGCTGCTGCCGCAGGACGGGCTCGTCGGGCGGGCGCTGCACGCCCTGGTCGGCTATGCCGACCGGCCCATGGGCGTGCAGGTCGCCGCCTACCTCGCGGTGCTCATCCTGCTGGTCGGGCTCGGCCGCTGGGCCAGCCGGACGCCAGGACATGCCCCGCGCACCACAGCCGGCGCCCTCGCGGGCCGGCGCTCATCCTGACGGGACGAACTGCCATGAAGGTCCTCGCTGCGGCGCTCGCATCCGTCGGGCTGCTCGCGTCGTTGCATGGGGCGCTCGCGCGCGAGTACTACATCGGCGGCCCGGCGCATCAGCACGACATGGAGATCGTGGCGAACTACCTCGTCGGCATCGAGATGGCGCCGATGACGCCGGGCATGGCGATGGGGCCGGACGTGATCCACCTGGAGGCCGACGTCCACGCGACGGCGGACAACACCCATGGCTATCCCGACGGCGCGTGGGTGCCCTATCTGACCATCAATTACGCCATCCAGAAGGTCGGGGCGGACTGGCGCGCCGACGGCGTGCTGCGTCCGATGATCGCCAAGGACGGGCCGCACTACGCGGACAACGTCAAGATGGACGGACCCGGCCAGTACAAGCTGACATATCGCTTCACGTCTCCGGAGAGCGCGGGCTTCCTGCGCCATACCGACCAGGAGACCGGCGTCCCCGGCTGGTGGGCGCCCTTCTCGCAGGAGTTCACCTTCGCCTATCCGCAGAAGTGATGCCGCGGCAGGGCGATCGGGCGCGTGCCCACTGCCTGAGGGACGCGCGCAACCCATAGGCAAGCGGCTGTGCTACTCCGGTCCAAGGAACGGGGAATGGGGCGGTGATGGCAGCGACGTCGGCGGACCGGATGCCCTGGTGGACATGGGCGTGGCCCGCGGCAGCCTGGGCGCTGCTCGCAGCGACGATCATCACCGGCATGGGCGCCGTCCTGGCGGCCCTGGCTGCGGTGGCGCTAATCGCGACCGTGTTCGCGGCGGTCCATCACGCGGAGGTCGTGGCCCATCGGGTCGGCGAGCCGTTCGGCACGCTGATCCTCGCCGTGGCGGTGACGGTGATCGAGGTCGCCCTCATCGTCTCCCTCATGCTCGGCGGTGGGGCCGACAAGGCCGGGCTGGCGCGCGACACGGTGTTCGCCGCCGTGATGATCGTCTGCAACGGCATCGTCGGCCTCTGCCTGCTGGCCGGCGGCGTGCGCCACCACGAGCAGGGCTTCCAGGTCAGCGGCGCCAGCTCCGCGCTGGCCGTCCTGGCCGCGCTCACCACGCTGACCCTGCTGCTGCCGAACTACACGACGAGCGCCGCCGGCCCGGTGTTCACCGCGGGGCAGCTCGCCTTCGCCGGCGTGTGCTCGCTCGTGCTCTACGGCACGTTCGTGTTCATCCAGACCGTGCGGCACCGCGACTACTTCCTGCCGGACAACGGCGCCGGGGCGATCGCGGATGAGGAGGCCCACGCGCCGCCGCCATCCGTCCGCACGGCCCTGCTCAGCACGGCGCTGCTGCTCGCCTCGCTCGTGGCCGTGGTCGGGCTCGCCAAGGCGCTGTCGCCCATGATCGAGGCCGGGGTGGCGCGGCTCGGGGCGCCGAAGGCGGTCGTCGGCGTGGCGATCGCGGCGCTGGTGCTGCTGCCGGAGGGGCTGGCTGCGCTGCGGGCGGCGCGGGCCAACCGGCTGCAGACCAGCCTCAACCTGGCGCTCGGCTCGGCGCTCGCGAGCATCGGCCTGACGATCCCGGCGGTGGCGGTCGTCTCCATCGTGCTCGATCAGCCACTGGCGCTCGGGCTCGGCGCCAAGGAGGCGGTGCTGCTGGTGCTCACCGTCCTGGTCAGCGTCATCACCCTGGGCACGGGGCGGACCACCGTGCTGCAAGGCACGGTGCACCTCGTGATCCTGGCGGCGTTCCTGTTCCTCGCGGTGGTGCCGTGATGGTCAGCAGGCCGGCCCGGCCGTGTCCCGCGACAGGGAGAACAGCGGGCGGAGCTGCACGCCGATCCAGCTTCCCGCCAGCGCCAGGACCAGCCACGCCCAGCCCGACAAATTGCCCGCAGCGATCGCGCTGAAATAGGCGCCGATATTGCACCCGTTGCTCAGCCGCGCGCCGTAGCCCATGGCGATGCCGCCCAGCAGCGCACCCGCCCAGGCGCCCGCGCCGCCACCCCAGTGCGGACGGAACCGTCCGGCGAGCGCCGCCGCCAGCGCCGCGCCGATCAGGATGGCGCCGTCCATCACGCTGGTGACGTCGAGCAACACGGTGCGGTCGAGCTGCGCCAGGAAGCCCGGCCGCTGCCAGTAGGCCCAGGAATGCGCGTCGACGCCGAGCGCGATCGCGGCCTTCGAGCCCCACAGCGCGAAGGCGGAGGTCTCACCCCAGGGCTTGCCCGCCAGCACCAGCACGACGGCGTTCAGCACTGCGAGCGCGATGCCGCCCTGCACCAGCAGCGGCAACGCCTTGCGTCCCCGCACCCACTCCGTCACGCGCCCGCCGCAGACGGCGAACAGTACCGCGAGCGCAGCGAGCTGCAGCACGAGCGCGGGCCAGATGCCGACGAGGCCCTGGGCGGTGGCGGCGGGCAGCGTCGGCAGCGACCACCAGAAGCCCATATGTGCCGCACCGATGGCGGAGCCGACGATGAAGCCGATCAGCGTGCCGGCCAGGCGCACGTTGCCGCTGCCGAGCACGAACAGTGTGCCGGAGGCGCAGCCGCCGCCGACCTGCATCCCGGCGCCGAACAGCAGCGCGCCTACCGCGAACCCCACGCCGACCGGCGTCGCCCCGCCCGCGAGGGGCTGGCCGAACACGGTGCCGAGGCTGAGCAACGGCAGTATCAGGAGGCTGGCGACCGCAAGCATGACGGCGTGGGCCTGGAACCCGGCGGCGTCGCGCCGCTCGATCAGCGCCCGGAACGCGCTCGCGAAGCCGAACGAGGTGCGCAGCAGCACCGCACCGATGGCGGCGCCGGCGGCGACCAGCGCCGGCATGCGCCAGCTGGCGCCCGGCTGCAGCCCGGCGGCGAGCGCCAGCAGGGCGAGCAGGACGATTCCGACGCCGAGAACGACGCGGTTGACGTTGACCCGCGCCAGATCGGGCGCGAGGGAACTCGTGGTAGCGGACATGGAGGCACTCCGGGGCGCCGAAACGGCGCATCATGGAGAGCGATAAGGCATCTGCACCGGGCGCAGGCAACGTTGCGGAGGAAGATAAGACGGTATTGCCCGCAATGCCGCCGCTACGGAGAAAGGACCTGCCGCGAGCAGCCGCAGCGATAGAACGCTATCCCGCCTCGCCGCCCGGGATCGGGTAAGCCGTCGTGAACTTCACCCGCTCCATGCTGAACCGCGAGCTCACGTTCTTGACAGGCACGGCCTCGATCAGCGCCTTGTAGAACCGGTCGAACGCGGCGATGTCGGCGGCGACGACGCGCAGAAGGTAGTCCACATCGCCCGCCATGCGATGCACCTCCGTCACCTCCGGCCGGCCCGCGACCCACTCCGCGAAGCGCGCGAGCCACTCGGGCGAGTGGTTGCCCGCCTCGATCGACACGAACACCGTCAGCCCCAGCCCCAGCTTCTCCGGGCTGAGCAGCGCCACCCGGCGTTGGATCACCCCGTCCGCCTCCAGCCGCTGGATGCGCTTCCAGCACGGCGTCTGGCTCAGCCCGACGCGCTCGGACATCTGCGCGATGCTGAGCGTAGAGTCCTCCTGCAGCAATGCGAGCAGCTTGCGGTCGATGCGGTCCATGGCGTCTCTTGTCTTCTCAATCGCCTTACGGCTCAGGCCGCCACCCGCTCCGCGCGCACGTCCTTGATGTCGCGGAAGGTGATCGCCTCGTGCATCTCGGCGGTGCGGCGCATCATGAAGGCGGAGCTGGCGAGGTACACCGGGTCGCCGTCCACGTCGTCGGCGAGCGAGGAGCGGTTCTCGCCCACGAAGGTCGCGAGCGCCGCCTTGTCGCCGCTGACCCAGCGGGCGAGCGCGTACGGCACCGGCTCGAAGCCGATAGCCACGCCGTACTCGCCCATGAGCCGGGCCTGCAGCACGTCGAGCTGCAAGGTGCCGACGACGCCGACGATCGGCTGGCTGCCGTCCTGCGGGCGGAAGAGCTGCACCACGCCCTCCTCCGCCAGCTCCTGCAGCGCCTGGCGCAGCTTCTTGGCCTTCATCGCGTCATCCAGCCTGACCCGGCGCAGGATCTCGGGTGCGAAATGCGGCACGCCGACGAAGTTCAGCTCCTCCTCCTCCGTCAGCGTGTCGCCGATGCGCAAGGTGCCGTGATTGGGGATGCCCACCACGTCCCCGGCGAACGCCTCCTCCGCGATCTGCCGGTCCCGCGCGAAGAAGAACTGCGGCGCGTGCAGCGGGATCGACTTGCTCGTGCGGACCTGCTTCAGCCGCATCCCGCGCACCAGCCGGCCGGAGCAGACCCGGGCGAAGGCGATGCGGTCGCGGTGGTTGGGGTCCATGTTCGCCTGGATCTTGAACACGAGCGCGGTCAGCCGGTCCTCGATCGCCTCCACCACGCGGCTGTCGGCTGCCTGGTCGCGTGGCGGCGGGCCGAACGAGGCCAACCCGTCGAGCAAGTCGGACACGCCGATCTCGCGGATGGCGCTGCCGAAGAACACGGGGGTGAGATGCCCGGCGAGGAAGCTCTCCCGGTCGAACTCCGGCAGCGCCGCGCGCACCAAGTCGATCTCCTCGCCCAAGGCCGCCATGCGCGGATCGGACTGTTCGAGTTTCTCCGTCACATTCAGGTCGCGGGTGCGGAGGTCGTACGTGCCGACGAACTTCCCGGCCCGGCCGACCGGCCAGGTCATCGGCGCCGTGTCGAGCGCCAGCGTGCTCGCCACCTCGTCCAGCAGCTCGAACGGGTCGCGGCTCTCGCGGTCCATCTTGTTGATGAAGGTCAGCGTCGGGATATCGCGCAGCCGGCAGATCTCGAACAGCTTGCGCGTGCGCGCCTCGATCCCCTTGGCCGCGTCGATCACCATGACCGCCGAGTCCACCGCCGTCAGCGTGCGATACGTGTCCTCGGAGAAGTCCTCGTGACCCGGCGTGTCCAGCAGGTTGAACACGCAGCCCGCGTGCTCGAACGTCATGACCGAGGTCACGACCGAGATGCCGCGCTCCCGCTCGATGCCCATCCAGTCCGACCGGGTGCGCCGCCGCTCGCCCTTGGCGCGGACGTTGCCGGCGAGCTGGATCGCCCCGCCCGCCCGCAGCAGCCGCTCGGTCAGCGTCGTCTTGCCCGCGTCGGGGTGCGAGATGATCGCGAAGGTGCGGCGGCGGGCGATCTCTTCAGTCGGCGTCATGGGACCCTCAAATAGGCAGCGCCGGACGAGAAGCCCGCCCGGCGCTTTCAGCACAGATATAGGAAGGGATTACCGCGAATAGAACTCGACGACCAGGTTCGGCTCCATCGTCACGGGATACGGCACGTCGGTCAGCTTCGGCGCGCGGGTGAAGCGGCCCTTCATCGCGCGATGATCGACCTCCAGGTAGTCCGGCACGTCCCGCTCGCCGCTCTGCGCCGCGTCCAGCACGACGGCGAGCTGCTTGCTCTTCTCGCGCACCTCGATCACGTCGTCGTTCTTGACCAGGAAGGACGGGATGTTGACCTTCTTGCCATTCACGGTGATGTGCCCGTGGTTGACGAACTGCCGGGCCGCGAACGGCGTGATGGCGAACTTGAGGCGGTAGATCACCGCGTCCAGCCGGCGCTCCAACAACTCGATCAGGTTCTCCGACGTGTCGCCCTTGCGGCGCACGGCCTCGTCGTAATACTTGCGGAACTGCTTCTCGCTGATGTTGCCGTAGTAGCCCTTGAGCTTCTGCTTGGCCATCAGCTGGATGCCGAAGTCGGTCGGCTTCTGCTTGCGGCGCTGGCCGTGCTGCCCGGGGCCGTATTCGCGCTTGTTGATCGGCGACTTGGCGCGGCCCCACAGGTTCACGCCCAGGCGGCGGTTGATCTTGTACTTGCTTTCGGCGCGCTTGGTCATGCGCGGTGCTCCATTCTATGTGCCGCGTTATGCGGCTTGTTGCACCGGTAGGCCCCTGAACATCAGCGGCGGGCGCGAGCCCCGGAGGCCCGTCCACGTTCCCGGCAGTGCCGCGCGGCATAGGCGTGTAGGACTGCCTTGTCAAACCAAGCCGCCGGCGGCACCTAGCGCCTATGATCACACGCGGCGACCTTCTCTGGCTCGGCATCGCCTCCGGCGTCTCGGGCGGGCTCATCGGCGGCACCATGCTCGGCATCGGCATGGACCTGATGGTCAACGGCCAGCCGCTCGGCATCCTGCTGCTGATGATCGGCGCCCCAGCTTCGGGTCTGATCGGCTGGCTCATGTCCCGCCGCCTCGCCCGGCAACTGACGGACAGCGCTACTCGCTGAGCGCGTCCTCCGGCTCCAGCCTCCCGCGCCGGCGGCGGCCGAGCGCCAGCTCCGTCACCACCCCGTGCAGGGTGCGCAGCTCCTGCTCCGTCACCTCGCCGCGCTGGAATAGGTGGCTGAGGTTGCGGACCATGCCGGGCCGCTTGGGCGCGTTGCGCAGGAAGCCGCAGGCGTCGAGTTGGTCCACCAGGTGCACCAGGAAGTTGTCGAGCGCCCCCTTGGTCGCCACCGCCGTCTCGTGGGTCAGCAGCGCGCGCGGCGGGGTCTCGTCCCTCGCGGTCCACCACTCATAGGCCATCACCATCACGGCCTGCGCCAGGTTGAGCGACGAGAACGCCGGGTTGAGCGGGTAGCGCACCAGGCTGTCGGCCGCCGCCATGTCGTCGTTGTCCAGCCCGGCGCGCTCCGGCCCGAACAGGATGCCGGCGCGCAGGTCCAGCGCTGCGGCGTCGTGCAGTTCGGCCGCCGCGGCGCGGGCGGTCAGCACGGGCTTGATGATGTGCCGCGGCCGTGGGCACGTCGCGAACACGCGGTGCAGGTCCGCCACGGCGTCGGCCACCGTGTCGTGCAGGGTCAGCCCATCCAGGATGCGGTCGGCGCCGGAGGCGGTGCGCCAGGCCCGCTCCTGCGGCCAGCCGTCGCGCGGCGCCACGAGCCGCAGATGGAACAGCCCGCCATTCGCCATGGCGCGGGCGCAGGCGCCGATATTGTCCGCGAGCTGCGGCCGGACGAGGATGACGACCGGGCTGCCTGGCAGCGGCTCCAGCGGCGCCCCTCCGTCCCGTTTGGTCATCCCCGACGCCAGGTGGTGCCGCCCGGCCCGTCCTCCAGCTGCACGCCGCCCGAGGCCAGCTCGGCGCGGATCGCGTCGGCCCGGGCGAAGTCGCGCGCGCGCCGGGCCGCCAGACGCTCGGCGATGGCAGCCTCGACGGCCGCGTCCCCGGCGCCGCGGAACCAGGCGGCAGGCTCCTGCCCGAGCAGCCCGAGCAGCCCACCCGCCGCTCGCAGCCCGGCGGCCGCCTCCGCGTCGCCCTGCATGGCCCGGTCAGCCAGGGCGTGCATCGCGGCGATCGCCATGGGCGTGTTCAGGTCGTCGCACATCGCATCCATCACCGCATCGGGCACCTCGCCTTCGGCGGCCGGGCTGCGCTCCCGCGCGCGGTAGAACCGGTCCAGCTCGCCCCGCGCCTCCGCCA
>JBBSIT010000091.1:0-9950 GCA_038231995.1 Acetobacterales bacterium
CACAACGCTGCAGCTGTTCTTGCCCAGGTCGATCCCCAGAACCGCGATCTGCATTGAACTCGCCTCCTCTTCCCTCCGGTTGCCCCCTCAGCCTAGCGCGAAGGGGAAAAGAGGGGCGGGCCATCCCATAAGTCTCTCTGATCAGAACCCGTGACGCCGCAGGTCTCCGCCAGCGGCACCGGCCTGCTTGGATACGGCGAAATCCACATGGGTCGTGGTCAGAGAGACTTGGTATTAGCCTGCGCCGAAAAAGTCATGCCATGCCTGCAACAGTTCGAGTTGGTGTTCGCGGACGACCTGTAAGATGGTGCCGAGCTCCCGGGCAGGGAACCCCACGTTGCTCGCCAGCGTGACCGGTTCCAACCATTCCTTGGCTGAGGCGCCGCCCCGGTCAACATAGAAGCATTAGGGGACGTTCATCTCGACCACCGGACTGAAGCGCCGGAAGTCTTCCGTGTTGAAGGTAAGCAGCCGCGTTACGCCGCAGGCGAGCATGGTGGCGACCAGGTTGGCGTCGTGCACCTGCTTGCCGCCGGTCGGAAAACGGGCGAGCAGCCCAAGCAGTTCCGTGAACACGTTCGGCCCGTCCTCTGCGACGTTGAAGTCCCGTCCGAAGCCCTCAACGTCTATGATCGCCTGTGCCATAGGCAATGGCGCCTGATCGGGCTGTGGTCGCGTGATCGCCGATAAGCACTCGCGCAGTATATGCCGGCTGATCCATAGTTCCCGGCCGTCGCGTCGCGCCTGCTCCAGCCAGGTAACTGCCCGGATGTGGAAAGAGGATTGCTTCTGACTGGCGTAGATGAGAACGTTCGTATCTACGAAGGTCGGCTCACCGGCCATCGTCGCCGTACATGTCCTCGCGCCGGAGCGAGATGCTGTCGTCCCAGGGTCCGTCGTGGATTGGGAAATTCCTCATCGTGAACGGCTTGCCCGGTCGCCGGAGAGGGGCTGCGGTGGCCACGGTAATGGTGACTTCATGCTCGCCTGGCGGCACGTGGCCAGCGGGCGCGTGGCCGGTGATGGTGCCGTCCTCGGCAACTCGGATGCGGGTAGTGATCACGGTCATGACGAGCCTCCAAGGGGCTGTATAACGCCTCGGCCGCGCTTGCTCCATGCTGGCCCAGCTTCAACGATCGTGGCACCGTCTGCGGGACCGCTCACGCCCGCTCCAACAACGTCGCGTCCCCATACGAGTAGAACCGGTAGCCCGAGGCGATCGCGTGCGTATACGCGGCCCGCATCCGCTCGGTGCCGGCGAAGGCGCACACCAGCATGAACAGCGTCGAGCGCGGCAGGTGGAAATTGGTCAGCAGCGCGCCAACCCGGCGGAACCGATGACCCGGCATGATGAACAGCGCAGTCTCGCCCGCGAACGGCCGCACGCGCCCGTCCTCGCCGGCGGCGCTCTCCAGCAGGCGCAGCGAGGTGGTCCCCACGGCGACAACCCGGCGGGCGGCGTTGATCGCCTCCGCGGCCTCGGGCGTGATCTCGCCGCGCTCGGGGTGCATGCGGTGCTCCGACACATCGTCGGTGCGGACGGGAAGGAAGGTGCCGGCGCCGACATGCAGGGTGACGAGCACGCGGGGAATGCCGGCGCCCGCCAGCGCCGCCAGCAGCGCGGGGGTGAAGTGCAGCCCGGCGGTAGGGGCGGCGACGGCGCCCTCGTTGGCAGCGAACACGGTCTGATAATCCGCCTGATCCTGCGCGGTCGGGCCGTGCGGGCGGTCGATGTAGGGCGGCAAGGCGAGCGCCCCGGCGCGGTGCAGCGCGTCGGCGAAGGCGGGGCCGGTCAGGTTGAATCGCAGCGCCACGCCTCCGTCGGGGTCGCGCGAGACCAACTCGGCCGTGAGGTCCTCGGCGCCCTCGAAGGCGAGGCGGTCGCCGGGCCGCAGGCGGCGCGCGTTGCGGGCGAGGGCGTGCCAGGCTCCATCGGGGCGGGGCTGGTCGAGGGTGAGGCCGATACGGGCGTCGCCGCGGCGGGCGTGGAGCTGGGCGGGGATGACGCGGGTGTCGTTGGCGACGAGCACGTCGCCGGGCCGGAGCAGGGTGGGCAGGTCGCGCACGATGCGGTCCTGCAACTGTTCGCCCACGACGAGCAGGCGGGCGGCGTCGCGCGGGCGCGCCGGCTCGTGGGCGATACGCCCCGGCGGCAGGTCGAAATCGAACTCGGACAGGCGCATGCCGCTCAGGCCGGCGTGGGCGCGACCCGGCGCAATAGGCGGATCAATGGGACAGCCAGCAGCACGGCCCAGGCCTTGCCGACGACCTGGCCCGGCAGGAACTCCAGGCTGCCGAAGGCAAGGCTGAGGAACACGACGCTGTCCACAACCAGTCCGGCGGCGGAGCTCGCCACGACAGCAAGCAGCAGGCGCCGCCGCTGCAACGGGGTATAGACCGCGAAATCGGCAAGCTCGCTGAGCAGGAACGCGGCGCCGGAGGCCACCACGAGCGCGGGCGGCGCGACCAGGACGGAGAGCAGCGTGCCGGCGCCGATCGCGGTCAGGCCCCAGGCGGCGCCGAGGCAGCGCTGCACCACGTCGCGCAGCACCAGCGCCAGGCCGACCGCCAGCACGCCGGACGGCGCGAGCAGGCCGGGCGCGACCGGCACCAGACACGGGCCGGCCGGGACGCAGGCTGTGCCGACATGCTGGATCAGCCAGTTGGCGAACGGGACGGAGGCCAGGAACAGCGCGAAGGCGGTCCAGCCGAGGCGGGTGGCACTCACGACAGGTAGGACGAGATCTCGATCAGGTTGCCGTCGGGGTCGCGGCAATAGACGGACTGCATGGGGCCGAGCGCGCCCTCGCGCGCCACCGGGCCGGCCTCGATGGCGACGCCGCACTCATGCAGGTGGGCGGCCACCTCATGCGTGCCCATCGCGGCGACGAAGCAGAGGTCCGCCGTGCCCGGCGTGATGTTGGACGCGGTGACCCAGGCGCGCGGGTCCGCGTCGATCGGGCGCAGGTTGATCTTCTGCCCGCCGAACTTCAGCGCGGTGCGCCGCTCCTCGCCGAACACCTCCCGCTCCATGCCGAGCACGCGCTGATACCACGCGGCGGCGATCTCGACCTCGCGGCAGTTGATGACGAGATGGTCCAGGCGATCGACCGTGAAACGCAATGCGGCTACTCCAGCCCGTCGTAGAAATCGTGGCCCTTGTCGTCGATGACGATGAAGGCCGGGAAATCCTCCACCTCGATGCGCCAGACCGCCTCCATTCCAAGCTCGGGGTATTCCAGCACCTCGACCCGGCGGATGCAGTCCTTCGCGAGCCGGGCCGCCGGGCCGCCGACGCTGCCGAGATAGAAGCCGCCATGCGCCTGGCACGCGTCGCGCACGGCGCGGGAGCGGTTGCCCTTGGCGAGCATGACCAGGCTGCCGCCGGCCGCCTGGAACTCGGCGACGTAGCTGTCCATGCGCCCGGCCGTGGTCGGGCCGAAGCTGCCGGTCGCCATCCCGTCCGGCGTCTTGGCGGGGCCGGCGTAGTACACCGGGTGGTCCTTGATGTAGTCCGGCAGGCCCTCGCCGCGGTCCAGCCGCTCCTTGAGCTTGGCGTGGGCGATGTCGCGCGCGACGACGACGGTGCCGGAGAGCGCGAGGCGGGTCTTGACGGGATGGGCCGAGAGCTGGGCGCGGATCGCGTCCATCGGGCGGTTCAGGTCCACGTGGACCACGTCGCCGCCGAGGATGTGGTCGGTCGCCTCGGGCAGGAAGCGGGACGGGTCGGTCTCGAGCTGCTCCAGGAACACGCCGTCGGGCGTCACCTTGGCGAGGATCTGCCGGTCCGCGCTGCAGGACACGCCGATGCCGACGGGCAGGCTGGCGCCGTGCCGCGGCAAGCGGATGACGCGCACGTCGTGGCAGAAATACTTGCCGCCGAACTGCGCGCCGATGCCGAGTGTGCGGGTCAACTGCAGGACCTGCTGCTCCATCTCAAGGTCGCGAAAGGCGTGGCCGGCCCGGCTGCCGGACGTGGGCAGCGCGTCGAGATAGCGCGTGCTCGCGAGCTTCACCGTCTTGAGGCACAGCTCGGCGGTGGTGCCGCCGATGACGATCGCGAGATGGTACGGAGGACAGGCCGAGGTGCCGAGCGTGCGTATCTTCGTGCCAAGCCAGGCCAGCAGCTTCTCCGGCGTCAGGACCGCGCGGGTCTCCTGGAACAGGAACGTCTTGTTGGCGGAGCCGCCGCCCTTGGCGACGAACTGCAGGTGCAGCTCGTCCGCGTGGTGCTCGCCCGGCACCGCCATGATGTCGAACTGGACGGGGAGGTTGTTGCCGGTGTTGACCTCCTCGAACATCGAGAGCGGCGCCATCTGCGAGTAGCGCAGGTTGGTCTCGGTGTAGGTGCGGTGCACGCCCCAGGCCAGCGCCTCCTCCTCGTCGCCCTCGACCCAGACGCGCTGGCCCTTCTTGCCGAACACCAGCGCGGTGCCGGTGTCCTGGCACATCGGCAGCACATGCCCGGCGGCGATCGACGCGTTCTTGAGCAGGTCCAGCGCCACGAACCGGTCGTTCGCCGACGCCTCCGGGTCGTCCAGGATGGCGCGGAGCTGGGCCAGGTGCGTGGGGCGCAGCAGGTGCGACACATCGCGGAACGCCTGGAACGCCAGCTCGCTCAGCGCCTCCGGCTGGATGCGCAGCACCGAGTGGCCGTCGCAGACGGCGGTGGACACGCCGGCGACGGCGAGCTTGCGCCACTGGGTGTTGCCGGGTCCGATCGGGAACATCGGCGAGTATTGGAACGTGGTCGGCCGGGGCAGGGGGGCGTTCATCGTGCGGCTCAGTCCTTGCTCGGCGGGCGGCGGCGGAATGCGTCGAGGCTGACGACCTGCGGCTCTTCGGCCGGCGTCTCCGGCGCAGCCGCCTCGGACTCGGCCGGCGGCTCCTCCGTGGCGTCGTTCGCGGGTTCGTCGCCCGGCGTGTGGAAGCGCAGGCCCCACTGCACGTGCGGGTCGGCGAAGGCGGTGACGGCGCTGAACGGGACGCGCAACTGGCTGGGCACGCCGCCGAACGACAGGCCGACGCCGAACCAGCCCTCGTCCTCGTCCACCTGCAAGTCCCAGAACTGGTGCTGCAGCACGATGGTCATCTCGTGCGGGTACTGGGCGAGCAGCCGGGTCGGCACGGTGACGCCGGGCCGGTCGGTGCGAAAGCTGACGTAGAAATGGTGGTCGCCGGGCATGCCGTGCGCCCCGACATGGGCGAGCGCGCGCACGACGACGTGGCGCATGGCTTCCTCCGTCCACTCGTCGTAGGGCAGCAGGCTCTCCGGCCGGGTAGGCGAGCCCTGGTCCTGATCGTCTTCCATGCGGGCTCCCATAGCGCGGGCAGGCAGGTGGGGGAAAGGGCCGCGGCGGAAATCATTGCTATCGCCCGCGCGCGGCGGGGCATATCTGTCCGATCCCAATGGAGTGGTGCGATGCGCAGACGGATGTTCGTTCAAGCGGGCCTGGCAACCGGTGCAGCGGCGCTCGCGGCGCCGAGGATCGCGCGCGGGGCGAACGAGCGGGTGCTGCGCTTCATCCCGCAGGCGGACGTGGCCGTGCTCGACCCGATCTGGACCACGAACTACCAGACGCGCGACCACGGCTTCCTCGTGTTCGACACCCTGTTCGGCCAGGACGCGGCATTCGCCACGCAACCGCAGATGGTGGAGGGCGTCGCCACCGAGGCGGACGGCAAGCTGTGGCGGCTCACGTTGCGGCCAGGGCTGCGGTTCCATGACGGCGAGCCCGTACTGGCGCGGGACTGCGCGGCGAGCATCCGGCGCTGGGGCGTGCGGGACACGTTCGGCCAGGCGCTGCTGGCGGCGACTGACGAGCTGGACGCGCCGGACGACCGCACCATCCGGTTCCGGCTCAAGCACCCGTTCCCGCTTCTGCCGGACGCCTTGGCGAAGACCTCGCCCAGCATGTGCGCGATCATGCCGGAGCGGCTGGCCGCCACCGACCCGTTCAAGCAGGTCGCGGAGATGGTCGGCAGCGGCCCCTACCGGTTCCTCGCGGACGAGCGGGTGCCCGGCGCCCGCGTGGTCTACCAGCGGTTCGATGGCTACACCCCGCGCGAGGGCGGGACGCCGGGCCGCACGGCAGGGCCGAAGGTGGCGAGCTTCGACCGGGTCGAGTGGAACATCATCCAGGACAGCGCCACGGCGTCCGGCGCCTTGCAGCGGGGCGAGGTGGATTGGTGGCTGGTCGCCAACCCCGACCTGCTGCCGCGGCTGCGGCGGGACCGGCAGCTCGTGGTGCGCACGGGGGACCCGACGGGCATCATCGCCACGATGCGGTTCAACCAACTGCACCCGCCCTTCGACAACCCGGCCATCCGCCGCGCCCTGTTCCCGGCGATCGACCAGGCGGAATACATGACGGCCGTGTCGGGGTCGGACCGGGCGCTGTGGATGGACCGCGTGGGGTATTTCTGCCCCGACACGCCCATGGCGTCGGACGCGGGGATGGCGGCGCTGACTGGGCCGCGCAGCCTCGACGCGGCGCGGCGCGCGCTGGAGGCGGCGGGGTATCGCGGGGAGCGCGTGGCGCTGCTGTCGCCGACCGACATCCCCAGCGTGAACGCGCTGGCGGAGGTGACGGCCGACCTGTTCCGCAAGCTGGGGCTCAATCTCGACGCGCAGGCGATGGACTGGGGCACCGCCGTGCAGCGCCGCACCAACCGGGAGACGCCGGAGAAGGGCGGCTGGAGCGTGTTCCAGACGAGCTGGTCCGGCACCGACCAGATCAACCCGGCCGGGCACATCTTCCTGCGCGGCAACGGCAATGCCGCTGCGCCGGGCTGGCCGGTGAGCGAGCGGATCGAGAGCTTGCGCAACGAGTGGCTGAGCGCGCCGGATGCAGCCGCGCAGAAGCGGCTGGCGGAGCAGCTGCAGCTGCAGGCGTTCCAGGATGTGCCGTACTTCCCCCTGGGCGCGCAGTTGCAGCAGACGGCCTATCGCGCGGAGCTGACGGGGATACTGCCGGGGCTGCCGGTGTTCTGGAACGTGCGGCGGGGCTAGTGAGAGAGTGGGGGGCTTCTGTTGCCCGGTGCCCCCCGAACCGCGCCTATCCCTGCTTACGCAGCGACGGCGAGCGCCTCATGATTGTCATTGGCACTTGTGATTTGACCCGATAACGGCGGTATCATGCCGGGCAAAAGATGGGTCTTTATTACGCGTGTCGAGCCTGTTTCGCCCCCCGATCCCCTCCCATGCGGGAAGATGGTGGAGGCGCCGGGCACTGCCCCCGGGTCCACAACGCTTATTCCAACCACCGTTTATCACCATAGCTGACAAGTCAGCCCGCTAGAGATAGGCGACTCCGCGGCCAAATGCCAGAGCGATTCCATCCCGGCGCTCATATCAGCCTCGTGATCCTGAACGTCAGCGCGAAGGCGACAGCGCCGGCGCTGGCAAGAAAGTGCAGGCCGAAGACGATGCAGGAGATCGGAACGGCCCAACCGACGCGCCGTAGCCCCGCGACCGCCGCAGCTAGGGCAACCAGCTCGAATGCGGCCAGGCCGAGAAGCTGCCAGTCCACGGGATCGAGCAGGCGAGGGTAAGAGGCGACGAGGACGAGGAGGACGCCGGCGACCGCGAGGTTCAGGACGAGGAGCGGCCCGGCGCCTCGCTTCGGCAGAAGGGCCGCGACCAGCGCCGCAACGTGAGCCGCCAGCACAGCCAGCATCGCCACGGTGAGCTGCGTGTTGCTCACCTCGCGGGCAAACCGATGCGGGACTCTGCGGACTGCGACATACCGACTACCTGCCCCGTGCGAGAACGTGTCTACTCGCGCGCATGGACCAGGATTCGCAAGCGGTTCCAGTCGCCGTGAAAACGTTCTAGTGGTCCCGCATGGCACTCACTGACGAACAAGCCGCCGAGATCGAGGCGCAGCGCGGCGCCGCCCACACCACCCGGCGCGCGACGGTGCCGGCGCTGGAGGCGCTGCTGTACCAGCCGTTGCCCGTGCTCGACCACGGCTTCGTCCGGGTGATCGACTACATGGGCGACGACGGCGCGGTGGTGCAGGCGGCGCGGGTCAGCTACGGGCGCGGGACCAAGCGGATCAGCGAGGATGCCGGGCTGATCCGTTATCTCATGCGGCACCGGCACAGCACGCCGTTCGAGATGTGCGAGATCAAGTACCACGTGAAGCTGCCGATCTTCGTGGCGCGGCAGTGGATCCGGCACCGCATGGCGAACGTGAACGAGTACTCCGCCCGCTACAGCATCCTCGACCGCGAGTTCTACCTGCCCGCGCCCGAGCAACTCGCGGCGCAGAGCAGCAGCAACCGGCAGGGACGCGGCGAGGTGTTGTCGGGCGATGAGGCGGCGAACGTGCTGCACCTGTTGCATCGGGACGCAACACAAACGTACGACACCTATGCCCACCTGCTGAACGAGGGCGGCGACCCGGACCGGCAGGGCCTCGCGCGCGAGCTGGCGCGGATGAATCTCACGCTCAACACCTACACCCAATGGTACTGGAAGGCCGACCTGCACAACCTGCTCGGCTTCCTCAGCCTGCGCGCCGACCCGCACGCGCAATACGAGATACGCGCCTACGCCGACGCCATGCTGGAGACGGTGCGCGCCTGGGTGCCGGACGTGTTCCAGGCGTTTCTGGACTACCGCATGGGCGCCGCCACGCTCTCGGCCGGGATGCTGGCGGTGGTGCGCCGGATGCTGGCGGGGGAAGCGGTCGAGCAGGCGGGCAGCGGCCTGTCCAAGCGCGAGTGGGGCGAGCTGATGGCCACGCTCGGCCGCGCATGATCGTCTGCTTCGGGTCGATCAACCTCGACCTCATCTTCCCGCTCGACCGGCTGCCCGGACCCGGCGAGACCCTGCTCGGCCCCGACCTCCGCATCGAGCCCGGCGGCAAGGGCGCCAACCAGGCGGTCGCCGCCGCGCGGGATGGCGCGCGCGTGCTGATGGCCGGCGCGGTCGGGCGGGACGCGCTGGCGGACGGCGCGCTGGTGCTGCTGCGCGGGGCTGGCGTCGATTTGTCGCGCGTAGCCCGAGGCGAGGCCGCGACGGGGTGCGCGGCGATCTGCACGGACCCGCAGGGGCGCAACCAGATCGCCGTGGGCGCCGGTGCGAACCTGCTCGCCCGGGCCGGCCAGGTCGAGGACGCCGTCCTCGGCCCGGACACGACCTTGCTGCTGCAGATGGAGACCGAGCCGGCGGAAACCGCGCTCCTTATTCGCCGCGCCCGCACCTTGGGCGCCCGGGTTGTGCTGAACCTCGCTCCCGCCCGGCCGCTCGACATGGACGCGCTGCGCGGGCTCGACTGGCTGGTGGTGAACGAACCCGAGGCGGCGTGGCTGGCCGGGCAGCTCGGCGCGGACTGCACGGCAGCGGGGCTGCACGCGGCGTTGGGGGTCGGGGTGATCCGGACCTTGGGCGCGGCGGGCGCCGAATATGCCGCGGCGGGCGGGGCAGGGATGGCGCCGGCCCGGGCCGTGCAGGTCGTGGACAGCACGGCGGCGGGCGACTGCTTCACCGGGGTGCTGGCGGCGGCGCTCGACCGGGGTGCTGCGTTGCCGGAGGCGCTGGCGCGGGCGAACGCCGCGGCGGGGCTGGCCTGCACGCGCGCGGGCAGCCAGGGGAGCTTGCCCACCTCGGCCGAGACGAGTGCTGCGCTCAGCTCCGCCAGTGCAGCGTCCGCTCCCGCAGCGGGTTGCTGAACGGCCGGCCCTCTGCCTTCGCTTCCGCGTATTCCTTCTTGAGCCGCAGCCACCAGCGCACCTGCGCGTCGGGGTCGCCGACGAACATCTGCGGCGGCAGTGCCGGGTTGTCGGCCATGCGCACGGCGATGTCGCGGTCCTGTCCTAAACAGTCCCGCGCCATCCAGGCCGCCGCGGGACGCAGCGGGGCGAGCCAGGGGACAGTCCAGTAGACGCAGTAATGCACGTCGGTCTCGGTCTCGCTGACCGGGGTGGCGGCGGCGAGGACG
>JBBSIT010000092.1:0-9870 GCA_038231995.1 Acetobacterales bacterium
AAATGCGCCGGCCGCGCTCGTACAGATGTCCCGACAGGGCCGCATAGCGGGCGCGGATCGAAGCAATCTCGGCCATCCGCAAGCAGTAGCAACTTTACCGCCCCGCAGGAATCCGCCCCGTCGCTACCACCCGCCACCCGATTCATTTATCTTCGGCTGAACCCTTATCACCCTCCATGGCCCGCTCCTCATCCAAGACCGTCATCTACGCTGCCCTGGGCGGCAACCTGGCCGTGGCCGCGACCAAGTTCGCCGCCGCCGCCTACACCGGCAGCGCCGCCATGCTGAGCGAGGCGATCCACTCCACCGTGGACAGCGGCAACCAGTTGCTCCTGCTGCTCGGCATCCGCCGCGCGGCCCGGCACCCGTTCGGCCACGGGCTGCAACTCTATTTCTGGACTTTCGTGGTCGCGGTGCTGATCTTCGGCGTCGGCGCCGGCGTGTCCATTGTCGGGGGCATCGACAAGATCAGGACGCCGCACCCCATCGAGAGCGCATGGGTCAACTACGCCGTGCTCGGCCTGGCGCTGCTGTTCGAGGGCGGGGTCTGGATCGTGGCGCTGCGCGCCTTCCGCGAGACCAAGGGCCAGCGCGGCTGGATCGAGGCGGTGCGGCAGAGCAAGGACCCGACGGTGTTCACCGTGCTGTTCGAGGACACAGCCGCCGTGCTCGGCCTGCTGGTCGCGCTGCTCGGCATCTGGCTCGGCCAGGCGCTGGACCTGCCCGTGCTGGACGGGGTCGCCTCGCTGGTCATCGGCCTGATCCTGGCAGGGACGGCCGCCTTCCTGGCCTGGGAGTGCCAGTCCCTGCTCACCGGCGAGGGCGCCGCCCCCGAGGTGCAGGCGAGCATCCGCGCCATCGCCGCGGCGGAACCCGGCGTCACGCGCCCGAACGAGGCGCTGACCATGCATTTCGGGCCGCAGGACGTGCTGGTCGCGCTCAGCCTGGACTTCGAGGACGAGCGCACGGCCGCCGAGGTCGAGGCGGCCGTGACGCGCATCGAGCGGCGGATCAAGGCTGCGCACCCCGAGGTCACGCGCGTATTCGTCGAGGCCCAGGACCGCGAGGCCCACAGGCGCGGGCAGCCGGCGACCGAACCCCCGGCGGCGTCTCCGGCATGAGGACCGGCTGACCGAAAGATGCCGCTTCGGCTCCGGTATGGGCCAATGGACGAAGCAGCGTGTCGCGCACGCTGCTGGCGTCCGCCTCCCTCAACGGCGAGGTTGGCCCGGCGCCGTCCTGGTAGGCGCCGTCGCGGATGGCCGTTCGGATGGAGCGCCGGGCTGCCGGGCCACCGACGGAGCGGCGTCGTCAGGGGGGACGACGATGCTCGGCAGCACCTTGTTCATCTGCGCGGCGACCTCGCCTGTGATGTCGAACTCGTTCACGTTCAGCGCGATCTCTCCCCTCTGCAGCACCAGGTTTACGCCCCGGCTCGCTGCGACCTGCTGGATGACCGCGATCAACGTCTGCTGGATCTGCCCGAGCGTGACCTGATTCGCCTGCTGCAAGGCGCGAGCGCGGGCCTGCAACCGGCGCTGGCCGGTGGCGACGCGTTCCTGCAACCCGCGCTCCTGGGTGCGGATCTGGGCCGCGGACAGCTTTCCCCGCTGGCTCTCCAGCGCCTGCTGCAGCGCCCGCCAGGCCTCTTGCTCGACCTGGGCGTCCGCTCTCAGCTTCTCCTGCCGTGCACCCAGGACGCGCTGGGCCTGCTGCGCCGCCAGCGAGTCGCGCATGACGTCGGGCACGGCCAGAACGCCGATCACGGCCGCGGGCGGCGCTGGACCACGCGGAAGTTCGGATAGGCTGGGAAACGGGATCACGTCTGGTTGCGCAGCCGGCTCGTCCGGCGGAGCGTCGGCGCCCGGGGCCGCCGATTCAGGCGGCGGGGCAGGCTGCCGTTGCGGCTCGGGTTCCGGCGGCGTTGACGGCGCCGGCAGCTCCGGCGCGGGACGCCCATCCTGGGCGACCGGGTCGGGCCCGGACTGCTGCGCGAGGGCCGGCAATGGGCCGAGCAGACATACGGCGACCGCGAGCGCGGCGCCGGCTAGGGAAGGAATGCGCAACTCAGGACCTCGTGCCGCCAGGGACAGTTCAATGTCCCGGCACCCTCTCCCGTCGCGCCGGATGTGGCAAGGCTTCCCATCGTTCGGTAACCCCAGACGGGAAGGCGTCAGGCCGTGAGCCGCTGCCGGGTCCGCAGGCGTTGGGCATACACGTTCACCACGAGGGCCAGCAGCAGGACCAGGCCGCGGATCAGGATTTTCAGGAAGCTGTCCATCCGCACGTGATCGAGCCCGTTGTTCAGCACGCCCAGCACCAGCAGGCCGACGATGGTGTTGCCGATGCCGCCCTGGCCGCCGAACAGGCTGGTGCCGCCGACGACGACGGCGGAGATGGCGTCGAGCAGGTAGTTGTCGAACTGGTTCTGCTGCGCGCTGCCGAAATAGGCCACGCCGAGCATCCCGGCCAGGCCCGAGCACAGAGCCGACACCATCAGCGCCGCGCCGACGATCGCCGCCACGCCGACGCCCGAGTGCTCCGCCGCCTCGCGGTTGCCGCCGACCATGTAAACGTAGCGGCCGAACCGCGTGTAGGTCAACACGAGGTGCCCGATCAGCAGCACCACGGCGGCCACGATCACGATCCACGGCACCGGGCCGAGCGAGCCGCTGCCCAGCGTGTTCACGAGCGGCGGCACGCTGTAGGCGATCTGCCCGCGCACCAGCAGGGCGCAGATGCCGTTGCCGATCTGCAGCATGGCCAAGGTCATGATGAAGGACGGGATGCCGATCTGGGTGACGCCGAACGCTGTGATGGCGCCGAGCGCCAGGCAGCCCGCGAACCCCGCGAGAATCGCGAGCGCGCCGGGCAGCGGCAGGTTGGCGATGTTGACGCTCGCGTCCTGGACGGTGAGGAAGGCGACCAGGATGCCGGTGGCGTTGGCTACGCTGGCCACGCTCAGGTCGATCTCGGAGCACAGGATCACGAAGGTCAGCCCCACCGCGATGATCGCGGTGATCGACACCTGCTGCAGCACGTTGCCCAGGTTGGCGAGCGTGGCGAAGGACGGGCTGAGCGCGCCGAACAGCGCCACCAGCGCCACCAGCGTGGCGAGCGGGGCGAGGTTGCGGAGCTGCCCACGCAGGCGCTCCAGCAGGGACTCCCGCGGCGGGAGGACGGCGTCGGCAGGTGCGGTCATCGGAGATCCTTCATGCGGCGGCGAGCAGGCGGTCCTTGCTCACCGCCTCGCCCACGAACTCCCGGGCGACGGCGCCGCGCCGCATCACCAGGATGCGGTCGGCCAGCGAGAGCACCGTCTCCGGCTCGGACGAGACCACGACGATGCCGATCCCCTCCGCGCGCAGGCCGCGCACGATCCGCACCACGTCGTCCTTGGCGCCCACGTCCATCCCCCGCGTCGGCTCGCTCAGCAGCAGCACCCGTGGCAGATGCGTCAGCCAACGGGCCAGCGCCACCTTCTGCTGGTTGCCGCCGGAGAGCTGGCCCACCGGCCGGTCCACCAGCGGCGGGCGGACCCCGAGCCGGCGCACGAGGGCGTCGGCGATGCGGCGCTCCACCCGAGGGTGGAGCAGGATGCGGCCGATCCGCTCCAGGATGGCGATGCTGATGTTGCGATACACCGGCTCCAGCGCGAACAGCATCGCGCGGCGGCTCTCGGGCACGAAGGCGATGCCGGCGCGCTTGGCCGCCGGGGTGCCGCCGCGGAGCCGCGCCGGCCGGCCATCGACCCGCACGGCGCCCGCCCCCAGCCGCAGCTTGCCCGACAGCGCCCGCGCCAGCTCCAACTGGCCCGAGCCCATGAAGCCGTAGATGCCCAGCACCTCGCCCGCACGGACCTCCAGCGACACGTCCTCGAACAGTCCGGGTACCGCGAGATGCTGCGCATCCAGCACCACGGGGGTTTCCGCCCGCTCCTGCATCGCGATCTCGCCGGTGTAGCTCTCCTCCAGCCGGCCATGCCCGGCGCCGATCATGCGCTCGATCAGCCAGGGCTTGCCGATCTCCGCCGCCCGCGCCGTCTCCACCCGGCGGCCGTTGCGGAACACCGTCACCTCGTCCGACACGAGCAGCACGTCGTCCAGGAAGTGCGAGATGAACACCGTGCTCCGCCCGGTCTCGCGCAGCCGGGCGAGCAGCGCGAACAGCCGCTCCACCTCCGGCGGCGACAGGGCGGAGGTCGGCTCGTCCAGGATCAGGATGCGCGCGCCGGACAGCAGGACGCGCGCGAGCTCGACCATCTGCTGCAACCCGAGCGGGAGCGAGCCCACCGGAAGCGTCGGGTCAACGTCGATGCCGAGGGTGGCGAGCTGCTGCTGCGCCTGCGTCCGCATGCGCCGCCAGGACACCAGGCCCAGGCGGTTGAGCGGCTGCGCGCCCAGCAGCACGTTCTCGGCGACGGACAGCTCGGGGACGGTGGAGAGCTCCTGATGCACCATGCCGATGCCCGCGTCCCGCGCGTCCCGCGCCGAGCGGAAGCGCACGGGGCGGCCGTCGAGCCGCAACTCGCCCTCGTACTCCGCGTGCACCCCGGCGATGATCTTCATCAGGGTGCTCTTGCCCGCGCCGTTCTCGCCCACCAGGCCGTGGACCTCGCCTGGGCGCAGGGCGAAGTCCACGTCGGTGAGCGCAGCCACGCCGGCGAAGCGCTTGGAGATGCCGCGCAGCTCCAGCGAGGGACCGCCTGCTGAAGTCATGCTTAGATCAGGAAGTGCTTCTCCATCCAGGCCATCCCGGGCGCGTTGGCCTTGGTGACGACCGGGCCGTCGGTGATGACGTTCTTGGGGATGCCGCCCTCGCCGGTCTTCTCGCCGAGCACCACGGCCGCCACCCCCGCCACAACCGCCCCGCCGTGGATGCGGCAGGACGGGTTGCGCACGGTGGCGTGCATCCGGCCGTCGGCCACCGCCGCCAGCGCCGGGGGCATCGCGTCGCAGCCGCCGATCACGATGTCGGTGCGGCCGCGCGAGCGCATGACGTTGTAGGCGGCCAGCGCCATGTCGTCGTTGTGGAAATAGGCCGCGCTGATCTTGGGATACTTGGTCAGGTGGGTGTCCCAGATGCGCGCCACCTTGGTCACGTCCCAGTCGCCCGGCGTGGTGTCCAGCACCTCGACTTTCGGGAAGCGCTTGACGACGGACTCGAACCCGCGCGCCCTGCCCTGCGCCCCGGTATGGCCCAGCGCCCCCTGGGTCATGATGATCGTGCCCTCGCCGCCGATCGCGTCCATCAGCGCCTGCGTCACGGAGGAGCCCATGAACTCGTTGTCGGGCGCCAGGAAGGAGTGGACGTTGATCTGGTCGAGCGGCGCGATCAGCGTGTCCATGTCGATCACCGGCACGCCCGCGTCGATCATCTTCCGCACCGGCGCCGCCAGGGTGCCGATCCCGAAGGCCTGGATGGCGACGAAGTCCCACTTCTGCGACGCCATGTTGTCGATGGCGCCGCGCTGGCGCGTGGCGTTCAGCTCGCCGTCGAACCAGGTGACGTCCACGTTGAACAGCTTGCCCCAGTACTCCGCCGCAGACTTGCCCTGGGCGCACCAGGTCGCCTGCAACCCGGCGTTGGAGAAGGCGGCCCGCAAGGGCTTCTCGGACCGGCCCATCTCGGCCGCGAGCGCCGGCCCCATGCCGCCCAGCAGCGATGCGCCCGCGGCGGAGGCGGCGGCTGCGAGCAGCAGGTTGCGCCGGTTGGTGGGCGATGTCGCTTGGTCATCCATGGCGTCGTGCTCTCCCTGTGCCCGGGCGATCCTCGTGCCGCCGCGTGTGCCTGCGGAGCTTGCACGACCACGCCGTGCTCTGGCAACGGACGACTCGCATCCGGCCGCGTCCATCGCCGGCATCACAAGGAGATTCGTCGTCATGCAGCAGCACCCAGCGCTCACCCCGGGCCGCGTCGCCGTCATCACCGGCGCCGCGAGCGGCATCGGGCTCGCTGCCGCCGAGCGCTTCGCGGCACTCGGCATGCGGCTATGCCTCGCGGACGTGGACGCGGCCGCGCTGGAAGCGGCGGCGGCCTCCCTCTCGGACCGGGCGGAAGTCGTCGCCGTGCCGACCGATGTCAGCCGGCTGGAGGACGTCCAGCGCTTGAAGGACCGGGCCTACGAGGCGTTCGGCGAGGTCGGCGTGCTCATGAACAACGCGGGCCGCGAGGGCGGCGGCGGCCTGTCCGCGCCGACGGCGCGCTGGCGCGAGATCATCGGCACCAACCTGTGGGGCGTCGTCCACGGCGTTCAGGTCTTCACGCCGGCCATGACCGCGCAGGGCACGCCCTGCGCCATCGTCAACACCGGCTCCAAGCAGGGCATCACCTGCCCGCCGGGTGATACAGCGTACAACGTGTCCAAGGCGGGCATCAAGGTGGTGACGGAGGCGCTCGCGCATGACTTGCGCAACCAGGAGGGATGCCGGGTCACGGCGCACCTGCTGGTGCCGGGCTTCACGTTCACCGGGTTCACGCGGGTCCGCACCCAGGAGAAGCCGCCCGGCGCGTGGATGCCCGAGCAGGTCATCGACGTCCTGCTCGACGGCATGGCGCGGGGCGACTTCTACATCATCTGCCCGGACAACGACGTGACGCGGGAGGTGGATGACAAGCGCATCCTCTGGGCCGCCCAGGACATCACCCAGAACCGTCCGCCGCTGTCGCGCTGGCATCCCGGCTACAAGGAGGCGTTCGCGGCGTTCGTGTCCGAGTAGGGCCTCCCGGCCCCAACCTTCGCCATGGACTTCCAGGCCCTGAACTGGGGATAAGACGCGGTGCCCAACGCCGAACCTCTCGTTGCCATCCGGGACCTGCACGTCGCTTTCCGCGGCGTGCCGGCGCTGCATGGCATTGACCTCGATGTGCGCGCGGGCGAGAGCGTCGGCCTCGTGGGCGAGAGCGGCTGCGGCAAGTCGGTGACGTGGCTCGCCGCCCTCGGGCTGCTGCCCACGGCCGCCGTGTCCGGCAGCGTGCGGCTCATGGGCGACGAGATCCTGGGCGCCGGCCCGGCGGCGCTGGACCAGGTGCGCGGCGGGCGCATCGCCATGATCTTCCAGGACCCCGCCAGCGCGCTGAACCCGGTGCATCGCATCGGCCGGCAGGTGGGCGAGGCGCTGCGCCTGCACCGCGACCTGCACGGCGCCGCCATCCGGGCGGAGGCGCTGCGCCTGCTCGATCAGGTCGGCATCCCCGACGCAGCCCGGCGGCTCGACGCCTACCCGCACGAGATGGCCGGCGGGCAGAACCAGCGGGTGATGATCGCCATGGCGCTGGCCGGCCGGCCCGACCTGCTGGTGGCGGACGAGCCGACGACGGCGCTCGACGCCACCATCCAGGCCGGCATCTGGACCTGCTGCGCCGCTTACAGGCCGAGACCGGCATGGCGCTCGTGCTGATCAGCCACGACCTCGGCGTGGTGGCCGAGACGTGCTCGCGGGTGTGCGTGATGTATGCCGGCCGGATCGTCGAGGAGGCGCCGGCGGAGGCCCTGTTCGCCGGGCCGGCGCATCCGTATGCCGCCGGGCTGCTGGCGGCGCTGCCGCCGATGGCGGGGCCGCGGCAGCGCCTGGACGCCATCCCCGGCAGCGTCCCGGAACCGTGGAACCTGCCGCCGGGCTGCGCCTTCGCGCCGCGCTGCCCGCTCGCGATCCCGGCCTGCGACGCGGCCCCGCCCGCGCTGCGCCTCGTCGGCCGGGGCCGCCGCGCCGCCTGCATCCGCGCCGAAGCCGCCGCCGAGCGTAGCCCGGCCTACGCATGACGCTGCTGGAGCAGGATGGCGTTGCGCGCCGCAACGCCTCCCGCCGCGGCGTGTTCGCGCGCGCGGCGCCGGTCCGCGCAGTGGACGGGGTCAGCTTGGCGGTGGAGCGCGGGCGGACGCTGGGCCTTGTGGGCGAGAGCGGCTGCGGCAAGTCCACCACCGGGCGCCTGGCGCTGGGGCTGGAGGCGCCCGACGCCGGGTCCGTGCAGTTCGATGGCGCGCCGATGCCCGCTATGGGCGGCCCGGCCTGGCGTGCGCTGCGGGCGCGGATGCAGCTCGTGCCGCAGGACCCGCTGGGCGCGCTGGACCGACGCCTGACCATCGCGCTTCAGGTTGCCGAGCCGCTCGCCATCCACGGCATCAGCGACCGGGCGGACCGCGTGGCGGCGCTGCTGCGCCAGGTCGGCCTCCGCCCGGACCAGGCGGCGCGCCACCCCCACGCGCTGTCCGGCGGGCAGCGGCAGCGCGCCGTGCTGGCCCGCGCGCTCGCCACCGACCCGGCGCTGCTCGTGCTGGACGAGCCAGTCAGCGCGCTCGACGTCTCGATCCAGGCGGGCATCGTCAACCTGCTGGGCGACTTGCAGGCCGAGCGCGGCCTGGCCATGCTGTTCATCAGCCACGACCTGAAAGTGGTGCGGCAGGTGAGCCACGAGGTCGCCGTCATGTACCTGGGCCGCATCGTGGAGCGCGGCGGCCCCGATGCAGTGTTTGCCGCGCCCGCCCACCCCTACGCGCGGGCGCTGGTGTCGGCCATCCCCGTGCCGGGTCCGCGTAGGGGCGAGCGCATCGTGCTGGCGGGCGAGCCGCCCAATCCTGCGAGCCGGCCGCTGGGCTGCGCCTTCCACCCCCGCTGCTTCGCCGCGGTGCCGATGTGCCGCGCGGTGGACCCGGTGCTGAAACCCATGCCAGATGGCCGTTTGGTCGCCTGCCACGTGGCCCACGGCGACGCGAGAAGACTTGCCGCATGATTACCCGCCGTATCGCCCTTGCGGGTGTCGCCGCGGCCTTGCCCCGGTTCGCCATCGGCCAGCCGGAGCGGCCGGCGCTCACGGTCGCCGTGCAGAAGATCGCCAACACCGGCACCCTGGACCCGCTGCGCGAGCAGTCGTCCAACGCCAGCGAGCGCTATATCGGCCTGGTGCTGGAGACGCCGATCCTGCGGGACCAGCAGCGCGGGCTGGAGCGCATGCCGGGCCTGGCTGCCGCATGGCGCCGGGTGGACGAGCGCACCGTCGAGCTGACGTTGCGGCCCGGCGTGGCCATGCACGACGGCCGGACGCTCACCGCGGAGGACGTGGCGTTCAGCTTCGGCCCCCGCATGTTCGGCGCCGATCTTCCCGCGGACATGCAGGCCGTGGCGCGCCGCCACTGGCCGGCGCTGGAGCGGGCCGAGGTCACCGGGCCGCTGACGGTCCGCTTGGTGAGCCGCACGCCGGATATCACGATGGAGGGCCGGCTCGCCGCGGGCGGCAGCGAGGTCGTGTCGCAGGCCGCCTACGAGGCCGCAGGCTGGGGTGCGCACGCGCGCCATCCGGTCGGCACCGGGCCGTATCGCGTGGCGGAGTTCCGGCCCGACGTGTCGCTGCTGCTGGAGGCGCATGACGGCTACTGGGGCGGACGGCCGCCGCTGCGGACCGTGCGATTCCTGGAGGTGCCGGAGGCGGCCGCCCGGGTGGACGGGCTGCTGGCTGGCGAATACGGACTGGCCACCGACATCGCGCCGGACCAGATCGCGCAGATCGAGCGCAACCCGCGCTTCCAGGTGGTCGGCGGCCCGGTGTCGAACCACCGCATCGTCGCGTTCGACAAGGGGCATCCGCAGTTGCGCGACCCGCGCGTGCGGCTGGCGATGGCGCACGCGATCGACGGCCAGGCCATCGTGGACGCGCTGTGGGCCGGGCGCACCCGGGTGCCGCCGGGCCTGCAATGGGAGTTCTACGGCCCGATGTTCATCGAGGGCTGGACGGTGCCGCCGTACGACCCCGCCCGCGCCGCGTCGCTGCTGCAGGAGGCCGGCTACAAGGGCGAGCCGATCCCCTACCGCATCCGCAACAACTACTATACCGCCGAGGTCGCCACAGCGCAGGTGCTGGCCGAGATGTGGCGCG
>JBBSIT010000093.1:0-9863 GCA_038231995.1 Acetobacterales bacterium
CGAAGGACGCTAGGGACCCCTACTCCTCCGCGTACGGGTTCTTCGTCCCCCTTAGCTGCAACCGAATCGGCACCCCCGGCAGCCCGAACTGCTCCCGCAACCCATTCACCAAGTACCGCTGGTAATCCTCCGGCATCTGCTCCGCCCGCGTCCCGAACGCGATGAACGTCGGCGGCCGCGCCTTCGGCTGGGTGATGTAGCGCAGCTTCAGCCGCCGCCCGTCCACCAGCGGCGGAGCGTGCCGCTCCAGCGCGTCCTCGAACCAGCGGTTCAGCTCGCCCGTGCCGATCCGCGTGTTCCACGTCTCGTGCACCTTGCGCACCGCGGGCAGGATGCGCTCCACTCCGGCGCCGGTCAGCGCCGAGAGGGTCACGACCGGGATGCCCTTCATCTGGGCCATGCTGGTCTCCAGCCGGTCGCTGACCGCGCGGCGCGCCGCGTTGCGGTCGGGCACCGCGTCCCACTTGTTCAGCACCAGCACGCAGGCGCGCCCCTCGCGCTCCACCAGCCGGGCGATCTGCAGGTCCTGCTCGTGCAGCCCCTCCACCGCATCGACGACGAGCACGACGACCTCGGCCATTTTCAGCGCCTCGATGCTGGCGCTGACGCTCATCTTCTCCAGCGGCAGATCGACCCGCGCCTTGCGCCGCATCCCGGCCGTGTCCACCAGCTCGATCGGCCCGGCGCTGTCCGCGATCTGCACCGCCACGGCGTCCCGCGTCAGGCCGGGCTCCGGCCCGGTGATCATGCGCTCCTCGCCGAACAGGCGGTTCACCAAGGTGCTCTTGCCCGCGTTCGGCCGGCCGATGATGGCGAGCTTCAAGGGCCGGTTCGCCTCCGCCTCGCCCTCCTCCTGCGCCGGGATGCGCTCGGCGATCTCGGTCATCAGGTCGGCCAGCCCGTCGCCGTGCTCGGCCGACATCGCCAGCGGCTCGCCGAGGCCAAGGCTGAACGCCTCCATCGCGGCGGCGTCGCCCCCGCGCCCCTCCGCCTTGTTCGCGACCAGCAGCACCGGCCTCCCCTGCCGCCGCAGCCAGGCCGCGAAATGCGCGTCCGCCGGCGTCGTCCCCGTGCGGGCATCCACCACGAACACGACCAGGTCCGCCTGCGCCACCGCCGCCTCGGAGGACGCGCGCATGCGTCCCGGCAGCGTCTCGGGCGCCGCCTCCTCCAGCCCGGCGGTGTCGATCAGCCGCACGCGGCGGCCGCGCAGCAGCGCCTCGCCCTCCTTGCGGTCCCGGGTCACGCCGGGCGTGTCGGTCACGATGGCCTGCCGCCGGCCGACCAGGCGGTTGAAGATGGTGGACTTGCCCACGTTGGGCCGCCCGGCGATGACGACCGTGGGGAGCACCTTACCGGAACGCCTGCAGCTTGCCGTCGTCCGTCACGATGAACACGCTGCCCGCGGCGGCGATCGGAGCGACGGAGGCCGCGTCGCTGATGCGCTGCGTGCCGATGACCTGGCCGTCGGTGGCGGACACAGAGATCATCCGCTCGTTGCTGCCGGCCAGCACGAGGCGCCCGCTCGCCATGACGGGGCCGGACCAGAAGAGCGGGTCGCGCTGGCGCTCCTCGTCGCCGTAGCGCGGCAGCTCGGTGATCCAGCGCACGCGGCCGTCGTCCTTGTTGATCGCGGCCAGGGACTGCTCGCTGGTCTGCACGAACAGCCAGTCGCCGGCGAGCCAGGGCGTCTCGCTGCCGCCCACCTCGCGCTCCCACAGCCGCCGGCCGGAGCGCAGGTCGATCGACACCATGAGGCCGCCCAGGCCGATGGCGAACATCCGGCCGCCTGCGATCACCGGCAGCCCGCGGATGGCCGACAGGTCCACCAGGCTGTTGCGCCCGCGGGCCGAGGCCAGGCTGTCGCTCCAGGCGAGCGCGCCGCCGTCCGCGCGCACGGCGATCAGGTCACCCGAGCCGAAGCCCGCCACCACCAGCCCGTCCGCATAGGCCGGCGCGGGCTGCCCGAGCACCGCGGTGGTGGTGGTGGCGGCCTGGTAGCTCCATTGCCGCTCGCCGTCGGCGGGGTTGAGCGACAGCAGGCGCCCATCGAGCAAGGTGACGAACAGGTGGCCGTCGGCGATGGTCGGCGCGGAGCGGGCGGGCGCCCCGAGCGCCACGCGCCAACGGATCGCGCCCGTGGCGGCGTCGAGCGCGAGCGCCTCCGCCCGGCCGGTGGTGGCGTAGACGGCGCCGTTCATGACAGCGATGCCGCCGCCCACGTTGGTGCTGCGGTCCTTCTCGCCCTGGGTGTCGGTGCGCCAGGCGCGGCCGCCATTCGCGACGTCGAACGCGGACACGAGGGCGTCGCTGTCCATCGTGAACACGCGGCCATCGGCCAGGACGGGCTGCGCCGTGATCTTGCGCCGGTAGCCGCCGCCGTCGCCGATATCGGACCGCCAGGCCGGCGACAGGCCGCTCACCGCCGGGTTGCCCACGACATGCGCGGCGGTGCCGCCGGCCTGGGGCCAGTCGGGGTTGGCGGCGGGGGGCGGCACCGAGACCGCGCGCCGGTCGGCGGCGTCCACCTCCAGGCCCCGCCGCGCGGCGAGGACCGCCTCGCGCCGGCCCGGGATCGGCCGCTTCTTGTCGGCGAAGATGTCGTCGAGCGTGGAGCAGCCCGGCAGCAGCGCGAGCGGGAGCAGCAATGATGCCCGGCGGGAGAGCCGCCTCACCCGCCCGCTCCCGTCGCGGCCGGCGCTTCGCCGAGACGGGCGAGCAGGCCGGTCGCGCGGGCGCGCACGCCGTCGGGGGAAGATGGGTCGGCGCTCAACTGGCGGAACAGGTCGCGGGCCTGGTCGGTCCGGCCCAGGCGAAGGGCGAGCAGCGCCTCGCTCTCCTGCGCGAGCGTGCGCCAGGGGCTGGTCTGGGCCAGCAGCGGCTGCAGACGGGCCTCGATTGCCGCCGGGTCGCCGGCGTCGATGCTGTGCTGCACCCACAGCAGGTTGGCGAGGCCGCGCAGCAGCGGGTCCGCGCCCGTGTCGGCCGCGACCTGATCCCACAGGACGAACGCGCCGGCCGTGTCGTTGGAGTCGGCGCGCAGCGCCGCGAGGCGCAGGCGGGCCAGCGTGCGGTAGCCATCGGGCGCGGTCTCGGCCAGGCGCGCGAGTTCGGACGCGGACGCGGCGCGGTCGGGCGAGCCCTCGGGAGCCGCGGCCTGGCGCATGGCCGACAGATAGCTGCCGGCGACCAGGCTGGATTGCCGCGCCTGTTCCCAGCGCCAGGCCTGCCAGCCGGCGACGCCGGCCACCAGCAGCAGCGCCGCGAGCAGGACCCATATGCCGTACTTGGCGGCCAGCCGCTTGGCGCGGTCGGCCCGCAGGTCGTCGGCAACTTCGTCGAAAATGTCAGCCACGCGCGCCTCTCGATAACCGGCCGGACCATAGCCCGCGATCGCCCTGGGGGAAACACCCAGGGCGTGAATCGCTGGGTCAACGGGTTGTTCATCCCGGCGTGGCATTGGGTTGGGGTATGCGCGCCCTCATCCCGCTCCTGCTGCTGGCCGGCTGCGCGCATGGGGCGCTGGGCCCTCTGGTCGTCGCGGAGACGGCCAGCGTCGTCGTGTTCGGGCGGGGCGTGGGCGATATCGCGGTCTCGGCCGTCACGGGGCGGGACTGCTCCATCGTGCGGCTCGACCGCGGGCTGACCTACTGCGCGCCGGAAGAGGTGCCGAAGCCGGTGCAGTTCTGCTCCCGCTCGCTCGGCACGGTGGATTGCTGGGCCAACCCCGAGGCGTTCGCCGTGCGCCCGCGCGGGGTGGCCGACAGGCCGGGGCCGACTGCGGCACAGGAGGCGTATCGCGCGGCACGCTGGCCGAAGGCGTTGAACGCCGGGCCGTAGCGCCGCGTTGGACGGGGCATGTCCGCGCGAGAAGCCCGCCTCGGCTACTGCTGCATGTATCGGGCCACCAGCCCCGACCCGCTGGAGGAGCGCCGCTTCAACATCTCCGGCACGACCGTCACGGCGCTGCAGCGCATGGAGCGCACTGAGGCGTTCGAGAAGGTGCTGGCGCTGGTCTCGCGCAACATGGCGGTGCTGGAGGCGCATGTGCGCCGGGTCGCGACGGCGGCGCCGCTGGAACGGCTGCTGCGGCTGGATAGCAGCGTGCTGCCGGCCTACACCCACCCAGTCGCGCGCTGGATGTACGACGAACCCGTCATGCGCGAGCTGGTCGAGCAGGGACTGGGCGCCGTCGGCGACATCGCGCGCCGCGGCGGCGTGCGGCTGAGCCTGCATCCCGGGCCGTTCTGCGTGCTGGCCAGCCCCAACCCGGCGGCGGTGCGCAACGGCCTCGACGAGCTGGACTACCACACCCAGCTCATGCGGCTTCTCGGCCTCGCCGGCGGCTGGCATCCCCATGGCGCGCACATCAACATCCATGTCGGCAGCACGGCGACCGGCGTGGAGGGCTTCCGGGCCGGGCTGGCCGGGCTGCCGGAGGACACGCGCGGGCTGCTCACGGTCGAGAACGACGAGACGAGCTTCGGGCTCGACGCCTTGCTGCCGCTGGCCGACGCGCTGCCGATCGTGCTCGACCTGCACCACCACTGGATCAGCAGCGCGGGCGAGTACATCCAGCCGGACGACCCCCGCATCGCGCAGGTGCAGGCGAGCTGGCGCGGCACCCGGCCGGTCAGCCATATCAGCGTCTCGCGCGAGGACCTGCTGGCGGGCCATGCGACGGACGCGCTGCCGGACTTCGCCGCGCTGACCGCGGCGGGCCTGAGCGCGCGTGACCTGCGGGCGCATTCCGACACGATGTGGAACAGCGCGGTGAACGACTGGGTGGCGGCGCACCTGGCCTGGACGGATATCGAGGTCGAGGCGAAGTTCAAGAACATCGCGTCGCACCAGTTGGCGGAGCGGGTGCGTGGGGCGAATGTGCCTGTCGCTGCCCCACCCTAGACCCTGATCGCCCTGACTGTAGTCAGGGCGATCAGGGTCTAGGTGTTTGTTGAGCCAGCGATTCACGCCCTGGGTGTTTCCACCCAGGACGATCGCGGGCTAACCGGCGAACCGCACCAGCCGCCCGCGCGGCGTTCCCAGCACCTCGTCGTCGCGCATCACCACCGCCCCGCGCACGATCGTCGCCACCGGCCAGCCCGTCACGCGCATCCCCGCGAACGGCGTCCAGCCGCAGGGCGAGGCGATCCAGCTATCCTCGATGGTGCGCTGCCGTTTGAGGTCCACCAGCGTGAAATCCGCGTCGTACCCGGCCGCGAGCCGGCCCTTGCCGACCACGCCATAGACCCGCGCCGGTCCGGCGCACATCAGGTCCACCAGCCGCGCGAGCGGCAGCCGCCCGGCCGCGACATGATCCAGCATGATCGGCACCAAGGTCTGCACGCCAGTCAACCCGGCCGCGCAGTCCGGCCAGGGCCGCTCCTTGGCCGCGCGCGAGTGCGGTGCATGGTCCGAGCCGACCGTATCGACCGTGCCGTCGCGCACCGCCGCCCAGGCCGTGTCCAGGTGGCGCTGCCCGCGGATGGGCGGGTTCATCACGGCGTACCCGCCCAGCCGGTCGTACGCGTCCGGGGCCACCTGCGTCAGGTGGTTCACCAGGAGTTCTGACGTAGCGATGTCGCGGTGCTCGCGCAGCACGTCCAGCTCCTCCGCGGTCGAGACGTGCAGGATGTGCGCGGGGCGGCCGGTACGCCGGGCCAGCGCCATGATCCGGCGCGTGCCGAGCAGCGCGCACTCCTCGTCGCGCCACAGCATGTGGCTGGCGTAGGGGTCGCCGGTCTTGAACATCGGCCGGCGCGCCTGCAACCGATACTCGTCCTCGCTGTGATAGCTGACCCGGCGCCGCCCGGAGCGCATCACGGCCTCCAACCCGGCGTCGTCCTCGATCAGCAGGTCGCCGGTGGAGCTGCCGGCGAACACCTTCACGCCGCACACGCCGCGCTCCAGCTCCAGCGCGGCAAGCTCGGCGATATTGGCGCGGCTCGCCCCCACGTACAGCCCCATGTCGCACCAGGCCGCGCCCTCGACGTAGCCCTGCTTCCAGGCCAGCCGCTCCGCCGTGGTGATCGACGGATTGGTGTTGGGCATGTCAAACACTGCCGTCAGCCCGCCGAGCACCGCCGCCTTCGTCCCGGTCGGGATCGTCTCGACCGCGGGGTCGCCGGGGTCGCGCAGGTGGACATGCGGGTCGATCAGGCCGGGCAGCACGTGCAGGCCGCTGGCGTCCACCACCTCGTCCGCCGTCGCGTCGGCACCCGTGCCCAGTGCGGCGATGCGCCCGTCCCGCACCCCGGCATCGGCGCGCTCCTCGCCCCAGGGCAGCACGAGGATGCCACCACGGATCAGCAGGTCGAAGTGCTTGGCCATTGGGCCTCCCGGCGTTGAGACATTAAGCCTGCGACTGTATATGCTTTGGTCTGGGCAGTGTACGGCGGTGCGCGCTGCGATGGATAGGAGTTGAGACGACGTGAGCGGCAACGGAGTCGATATCGCAGCTGTTTAGCAGCTTCTGTCGCGGGTAGCTGAAACCGTGACCCGCCATGATCAGCTCCTATCGCAGGTGGTACAGACCGCCGGTCGGCACGACCAGATGTTCGATGCAATCAGGTCTGAGTTGCGCGATATGCGCCGCACAATGACAACGAAAGATGAGCTCGCCGACATCCGCCAGGCCCTGACCCAGTATCATTCCTCGGTCATGGGGCACGGCATCCTGATCGGCGAACTCGAGGACCGCGTTCGTCGGATCGAGCAGCATCTGAGCCTGTCGTAAGCCGCAAGGCCTACCGAGAGGCCAGCGTCTCGAACACGTCGCCCGCGGGCGGCAGACCCAGCGCGTGCGTCCGGTGCCATAGCGCGTAGAACAGCAACGTCCAGGCGGCGAAGCCCTCGTGCCGGCCGGCGGCATGACGGAACAGCGCCGCAACCCGGCCTGGGTCGGCGATCTCGGCGATCCCCGGCTGCGCCGCGACCAGCGGGCCGAGCCTCGCCCCCTGCCCCGCGATCCAGGCGCCGACCGGCACGGTGAAGCCCTGCTTCGGCGCGAACGGCTTGGCAGCCGGCATATGCCGCTCCAGCCAGCGCCGCAGCAGCCACTTGCCCCGGCCCTGCCGCACCTTCAGCCCGTCCGGCAGGCGGAACCCGGCGGCGGCCACCTCGGGATCGAGCAGCGGCGTCCGCCCCTCGACGCCGTGCGCCATCAGGCAGCGGTCCAGCTTCAGCAGCAGGTCGTGCGGCAGCCAGTCCGCGATGTCGGTGGCCTGCGCGACCGCGAGCCGGGTGCGGCCGGGCAAGCCCGCCTGCACCTCGGCCGCCGCCAGCCCGTCGCGCCAGCCGGCGGGGTGGAGGCGCAGCACGTCCAGCTTGTCGAACGTGCCGCGGGCCCGCATCACCCGGCCGCCCTGCCACCACGGCCGCATGGCGCTGCGATATCGCCCGTAGCCGGCGAAGATCTCGTCGCCCCCCTCGCCGCACAGCACGACCTTCACGTCCTGCCGGGCCCGGCGCGCCAGGAACCAGTTTGGGATGATGGCGTAATCCGCCGCCGGGTCGTCCATGGCGGCGACGATCTCGGGGAGATGGCGCCAGGCCATCGCCTCGGTGATTTCGATCGTCTCGTGATGCGCGCCGGCCGCGCGGGCGATCTCGGCCGCCTGCACCCGCTCGTCGGCCGCGCCCGGCACGTCGAACCCGGCGGTGTAGGCCAGCACGGGCTGGCTGTTCAGCCGGGCCATCAAGGTCAGCACCGCAGCACTATCCACGCCGCCCGACAGGAACATGCCGTACGGCACGTCGCTGCGCTGATGCAGGTCCACGCTGCGCTCCAGCGCCTGATCGAGCCGGGCCAGCGCATCGTCCTCGCTGATCGCCTCCGGCCCGCCCTCCGGCAGGGCGGCGACGCGGCTGCGCTCCAGCACGTGCCCGTTCGCGACGCGCAGGGTCTCGCCGGGCAGCACGCGCTGGATGCCGGGGAAGATCGTGTCGGCGCCCGTGGTGAACTGCATCTGCAGCAGCTCCTCCCGTGCGGCCGGCCGGATCGCCCGCTTGACCAGCCCGGCCGCCAGCAGCGCCTGCGGCTCGGAGGCGAAGGCCAGGCCGCCCTCGACCTGCGCGATGTAGAGCGGCTTGATGCCGAACGGGTCGCGCGTGAGCGTCACGCTGCGCTGCACGCGCTCGTGGATGGCGATGGCGAACATGCCGCGGAGTGCTGCGGCATAGGCCGGGCCATCGCGCAGCCAGAGATGCAGCGGCGGCTCGCAGTCGCTGCCCGTCGCGAAGCGCACGGCCGGCAATCCCTCGCGCAGCTCGCGGTAATTGTAGATCTCGCCGTTCGCCACCAGCGCCGCGGCGCCGGCGAACAGCGGCTGGTCGCCGCCGGCAACGTCGATGATGGCGAGCCGCGTGTGCACCAGCGCGGTGCGGCCGACCACGGAGTGCCCAACGCCGTCCGGCCCGCGATGCGCCAGCGCCGCCGCCAGCATCGACAGGGTGGCGGGATCGGGCGGCGCGGCCCCGGGCGCCAGCGCTAGGCCGGCGATGCCGCACATCAGACCCGCTCCATCGCGGCGAGCCCGGCGCGCCAACGGGCCACCACCGGCGCCTCCGCATGCTCGGCTTCGAAGCGGGCGCGTCCGGCGAGGGCGAGGCGGCCTGCCAGGACGCGGTCGCCCAGCACGGCGCCGAGCGCATCGGCGAGCGCAAGCGAGTCCTCGCGCGGCACCAGCATCCCGTCCCTGCCCGGCGCGATCAGCTCGCGCGGGCCATCGGCGTCGGCCGCCACCACGGGACGCCCGGCGGAGAACGCCTCGATGATGACGTTGCCCAGCGGCTCGTGCCGGCTCGGGCAACACAGCGCGTCGCAGGCGGCGAGCAGCCCGGCCGTGTCGTGCGTCCAGCCCAGCAGGTGCAGCCGGTCCGCGACGCCGAGGTCCCGCGCCAGCGCGAGCAGCGCCGGGCGCTCCGGCCCTTCCCCGGCGATGACGGCATGGACGCCGGGCAGGAGCGCCAGGGCGCGGATCAGCACGTCGAACGCCTTGTTGCGGTGCAGCCGGCCGAGTGCCAGCACGACGGGCGCGCCCGCCGGGACCGGCAGGCGCGCGGGCGCCCCGCCGCGCAGGTCGGGGGCGAAGTTGGGCAGGTGATGCACCCGCGCCGGAGGCCAGCCCTGCCCGATGATCCAGTCCACGATGCCGCGCGTGTTGCCGATAAGGTGGTCGCAGGCGCGGTACCGCCGGAGGTCGTAGTAACCGCCGAGCCGGCCGGCCAGCACCCAGTCGCCACGGGGCGACAGGCGGGCGGCGCGGCTCATCCAGGCCACCACGACGGCGGGCGCGAAGCCGCGCAGGACGGCGGCAAGTCTCGGTCGGGTCAGCAGGTCGAGCGCGCCGCCGAAGCGAAGCTGGACGGGGGTGAGCCCGGCCTGGGCGAGCCGGGCTGCCCGCGCCGGGTCGCGCCGGATCACCGGCAGCACGGCGTTGCCCGCGCGGTGCAGCGCCGCCGTCAGCCGCTCGAAGAACAGCTCCGCTCCGCCCGCCGGGGCGCCGGCCATCACGTGCGCCACCCTCATCGCAGCAGGTCCCGCGCAGCGGCTGTCACGGCCTCGACGGTCAGGGCGTCCATCGGCGCCGCCCCGGCCGGACCCGGCGCCAGCACGGTGGCGGTGCGGCGGCCGGCAGGCGCGTACTCGCTCGCGGGCGTCGGTCCGAACAGGCCCAGCGTCGGCGCGCCGGCAGCGGCGGCCAGGTGCATCAGCCCGGAATCGTTGCCGACGAACAGGGCGCAGCGCGCGAGGCACGCCGTCGCCTCCGGCAGCGTGAGCCGGCCCACGAGGTCGATCGCGTCTGGCAGGGCCGCCAGCACGGGGGCCGCCAGCGCGCGCTCGGCATCGCCGGGTCCGGCGA
>JBBSIT010000094.1:0-9750 GCA_038231995.1 Acetobacterales bacterium
CACCCGATGACCGGACCGTGGTGCTGAATTTCCGCACGCCGTTCGGCCCGGTGCTGGAGGCGCTGGCCTCGCCGATCCTGGCGCCCTTCGTGATGCGCGAGCAGGACGCGGACACCAGCGCCTTCGAACAGGTGCGCACCACCGTCGGCTCCGGCCCGTTCATGTTCGTGGCCGACCAGTTCCGGCCCGGCGACCGCGCGCTGTATCGCCGCTTCCCCGGCTACGTGCCGCGGCCGGAGCCGCCGGACGGCTACACCGGCGGCAAGGTGGCGAAGGTGGACGAGGTGGACGAGGTGGAGTGGCGCACCCTGCCCGACCTGTCCACCGCCGTCAGCGCGCTGCAGACGGGCGAGGTGGATTTCCTGGAGGCCGTGCCGCCCGACCTCCTACCGCTGCTGCGCGGCCGCCGGGATATCGTCGTGGAGGTCATCAACAAGGCCGGTTCCATCGGCAACATCCGGCCCAACACCGCCCACCCGCCGTTCAGCGACGCCCGCGCGCGCCAGGCGCTGCTGCTGATCGTCGATCAGGCCGCATTCGCCGAGGCGTTGGCCGGCAGCTCGGACCTCGGCCGCGCGTGCTATGCGGTGTTCGTGTGCGGCACACCCTACGCCACCGAGGCCGGCGCCGCACCCTGGGCGCGCCCGGATTTCGCCAGGGCCAAGGCGCTGCTGGCCGAAGCGGGCTACAAGGGCGAGCCCGTCGTACTGCTCGACCCGGCGGACCAGCCGGACATCCACATGATCGCGCAACTGACCGCGGACGCGCTGCGCCGGGCCGGGGTCGCGGTGGATCTGCAGACGATGGATTGGGGCACGGTGATCACCCGCCGGAACACGCGCGAGCCTCCGTCCCGCAATCCGGCCGGCTGGGACCTGGCATTCACGCTATGGGGTGGGTTCTCGTTGTCCAGTCCGCTGACCAACACGCCGCTCGTGAGCAGTTGCGACGGCAAGAATCTGTATGGCTGGCCCTGCGATGCGGAGATCGAACGTCTGCGCGCCGCCTTCCTCGATGCGCGCAGTCCGGCCGAGCGAATGCAAGTCATCGAGGCCTTGCAGCTCCGCTATTACGAGGTGGTCCCCTACGTCAGCACGGGCATGTTTCAGCGGCCTGTCGCCCACCGGTCGACGGTACATGGCGTGTTGCCGACCTTCTATCCCGTCATGTGGAACCTGGAGAAGACGGGGCGCTAAGCGGCTTCAAATCGAAATGCCGCTTTCCCTTGAGTCTGTGCAGGGTGGATGAGCTGCCGACGCGACCCGCTGCCTGGGCGTAGGCTGCGCGGTGTTCTCACTCCGAGCGGAACCGGTCCAACGCCGCTCGGTCGATCTCGATGCCAAGTCCCGGCCCCTGCGGCACCTGCACCCAGCCGCCATGCTGAACTATCGGCGATTGCAACACCGCCATCCTGATAGGATGCTCGGAACAATCGAACTCCAGCAGCGGCTCGAGCGGAAACAGCCCCGGGGGGTTGTGCGGCAGTGTGGCGATCAACTGGAGGGAGGCGGCGAGGCCCACTCCCGTGCCCCACACATGCGGGTTCACCCGGATTCCGAACGCACTGGCCATGTCGGCGATCTTCTTGCATTCCGAGATGCCGCCCGCGGCGCAGACATCGGGCTGCAGGATGTCGATGGGACGGTCCAGCATGAGGCTCCGAAAGCCCCAGCGCGTGAACTCCGCCTCGCCCCCGGCGATCGGAATGTCCAGCGCGGCGCGCACGTCGCGATAACCAGCGAGGTCCTCGGGCGGGACCGGCTCTTCGAACCACGCGATGTCCAAATCCTGAATGGCGCGTCCGAGCCGAATCGCGGCCGGGGCGTCGTAAGCGTGGTTGGCATCGACCATGATCGCGATACCGGCGCCGACCGCATCGCGGACGGCTCGGCACAGGCGGGCGTCCTGGTCCAGGCCGAAGCCGAGCTTCAGCTTCAGCCCGATGAAGCCCTCGGCCACCCGCTGGTGCGCCTCCGCGAGCAGATACGTCATCGGGTCACCACTGCGTTTACGATAGAAGCCCGTGGCGTAGGCTTGCACGCGGGTGCGCAGCGGCCCGCCCATCAGTCGGTGAATGGGCAGGTCGAGGTGGCGGCCCTTCAAGTCCCACAGTGCGATGTCCACCGCGCTGAGCGCCTCGATAGGCAGCCCTTTCTGGCCGTGATCGCGCAGCATGTTGTAAAGCGACTGCCAGATCGCCTCCGTCGCCAGCGCATCGGCGCCGATCAGCAGCGGCCGGTAGTGCTGCACGATTGCGGCGGTCAGCCGCGCTGGGCCGAATGCCTCGCCCCACCCGCTAGTGCCGTCTTCGGCAATGATCTCCACCAGCATGGCGCCGCGCCGTTCGTACCAGGCTTGCGAATAGGCAAACGGCTCAGCCAGCCTCGCATCGAGCACGTATGTCTTGACGTCAGAGATCTTCATGGCTGGGCCGCCTCGTATCCGGGTCGGAAGAACCGGCGATCCTCCGCAGGATGCCGATGAACATCTCATTGGTCGGGCTTGGCGCCTCTCCTCGCCGGGTGATGATCCCGGCCTGCCGGCGTACCCGCGCCTGGGGGGTATCGAGCGGCAGGAGGAAACCTGGATTGCAGACCGCCAGGTGAGCGGCCGCGTGGAACGTAAGATACGTGCTGCCGCGCATCAGCGCGAACTTCAGCGGGATCACATCGGTTTCGATGACCGGGTCCGGCGGCGGCAGGCCCTGGCTGCGAAACAGCAAGTCCAGGCGTTGAACGATGTATGCCGTCGGCGGCGGCATGATCCAGGGATAGAGGAGCAGGTCCTCCAGCGTCGGGTGCTCGCGGGAATGCAGGGGATGGGCGGCGTCGGCGAACACGCGATACTCGTCGGACAGCAGCGGGGTCGAGGCGAAGGCCGGTTCCAGGCGCGGCGTCTCGGGGACGGCCGCGACCACGACGTCCAGCGTCCTGGCTTTCAGCATCGCCTTCAAGGTGTCGTCGCCACCGCCGATCACCTGCACGCGAACGCCGGGCCGGGTCGCGCATAACTGGGCAATCGCGTCCGGCACGATCGCCTCCTGCCATGACGGGCCGACACCGATGCGGACGAGGCCGGTGATGCCGCGGCGCAAAGCGTCGATCTCGTCCCGTGCTGAACTCTGCGATCGCTTCAGCTCCCGCGCGTGGCGAAGCAACGACTCTCCATAGGTGGTCAGCGTGACGCCCCGCGCCTGCCTGACGAACAACGGGACACCGAGCGAATCCTCGAGCCGCCGCACGGCCTTGGTCAGCGCGGGTTGCGTGACCTGAAGAGTGTGGGCGGCGGCCCGCAGGCTGCCCGCGTCCACCACCTTGAGGAAGTAATCGAGATTCCTGAACTCCACCCCAACCTCCGACCGATGACCTGGAGTAATCGGTCATCTTCTTGATTGAGCTTGGCAGCCTGGCATGAGGGGGTCAACATCGGCAGGGTCAGACAAGAGCGCCCCGGCTCGTCGCCGACGACGAGACCGACCGGCGCCGAGAAGGGGGATCCGCCAATGATCACGGTTCCGCGTCGCGCCGTTCTGCACGGCCTGGTGGGCGGCGCTGCGATGCTGGCCTCCGGTTCGGGCGCGCGAGCCGCCGGCACGGAGATGGCCGGTCCCGCGGACATCGATCTGGCTCGCGCCAAGACCGAGGGCAAAGTGGTCCTCTACACCAGCCTCGATACCCAGATCGTGGACGCCATCAACGCCGCCTTCACCGCCCGGTACGGCATCACCGTCGAATACTTCCGGGGCGGCTCGGCCGATGTGACGTCCAAGGTGCTGGCGGAAGCCGACGCGTCCCGGATCCAGGCGGACGTCGTGGACGCATCCGATCTCGCGGCGCTGCTGGTCATGAAGGATCGCGGCCTGTTGAAACCGTTCCGGTCCGCAGCATTCGCCGCGATCGCCCCCGAACTGCGCGACCCCGGCGGAACCTGGATTGCCGACCGGCTGACCCAGTGCGTGCTGCAGTACAACACGAAGGAGTTCGGCGCCAAGCCACCTGCGCACTGGACAGACCTCGCCCAGCCAGCGATGCGGGGGCGGCTCGCCTTCTTCAGCAGCGCGAACGGGGATGGGGCGCCGCGGCTCTATACGCTCGCCAAGGCGTTCGGCTGGGATTTGCTGAAGGCCTTCGCCGCCAATCGGCCGCTGCGTGTGCAGACCCCGCAGGTGATCACCCAGGTGCTGGAGAGCGGCGAGCGCGGCGCCGCCTTTCTCACCAACGACAATATCGCGTGGCGGTCGAAGCGGCAGGGGCGGCCGACCGACTATGTGTTCCCGGCGGAAGGGGTCCCCACCGAACCCGGCGCCTTCGGCCTGCTTCAAGCCTCTGCCCGTCCGAATGCCGCGATGTTGTTCCATGAGTGGTGGATGGGCAAGGAGGGCCAAGAGATCCTGGTCCAAAGCGGCAAGTATTCGAGCCGCGCCGACGTGGCGCCGCCAGAGGGCGCGCCGCCGCTATCGTCGCTGAAGCTGCTCACGCTGGACTATGCGGAATACCGGCGCTACCGCACCAAGATACTGGAACAGATGACGGACATTTTCGGGGGCGAGTGGGGGATCTAGTGCTCCGACGCATTCGGAAGTGGACCGATTCAGCCAGCGCCCTGAGGCGGGCGTTGGCATCGGACCACTAGCTTTGTCGGGTCCCGGCCTGCATCGGGCCAGGCGGAACGGGTCGGCTGTCATTGTGCTCGGCACGGCGGTTGGGCTGCTGCTGCTTCTGGTCGCCTACCCGCTGCTCTGGTTGCTGCTCGGCGCGCTCGGATTGCCGGACAGCTTCGGGTTCGACACCTTCACGCGGGCCTATGCGCGGCCGCAGAACCTGTGGCCGCTGGCAAACACGGTCATATTGGCTGTGGGCTCCGGGCTGCTCAGCGTCATCTTCGGCGTGCCGCTGGCCTGGGCGACGGCGCGCAGCGACATGCCGCTGCGCCGGGTCGTGCGGGCTTGTGTCGCGCTGGCCTACATCACGCCGCCTTACCTGACGGCGCTGGCCTACATCATCCTGCTGGGGCCGGACGCCGGCTATTTGAACCGGCTGCTGCGGACGGTGATCGACGTCCGGTCCGGACCCTTCGACATCTTCAGCATGGGCGGTATCGTCTTCGTCATCGGGCTGCACGTCTTCGCCTATGCCTTCTTCCTGACCGATGCCGCCCTGCGTTCGGTGGATGCCTCGCTCGAGGAGGCCGCGCAGTTGGCCGGGGCGACGCGCTGGGACCTGATCCGCCGCATCAACCTGCCCCTGGTGGCGCCCGCCATCACCGGCGGCGCGCTGCTGGCGGCGGTGGACTCGATGGCGCTGTTCGGCCCACAGGCCATCCTCGGCATTCCCGGCCAGGTCGCCTTCCTGCCAACCCGCATCTACGGGGTGCTGGGCGGCTACCCGCCCCGCTGGGGCGAGGCTTCGGCGCTGTCGCTGATGCTGGTGGTGCTGACCTGCGCCGGGCTGCTGCTGCAGCGGGGGTACCTCGAGCGCCGGTCCTACATCACGATCGGCGGGCGGGGCGTGCGCGTGCAACTGCTGGCGCTCGGCGGATGGAAATACCCGCTGCTCGCATTCTGCCTCGCCGTCGTCCTGCTGGCCGCCATCGCGCCGGTCGGCGTGCTGGTCATGGCGGCTTTCAGCCAGAGCTGGATCGAGCCCTTCGCCGTGTTGACCCTGGCGAATTTCCAGTCCGCCCTGTTCGACGACCAGGTCGCCGTGCGCGGCATCGTCAACAGCGTCCGCCTGGCGACGGCAGCGGCGCTGGCCGCCATGATGCTGGGAACGGCGGTCGCCTATATCGACCTGCGGACGCGAATTCGCGGCCGGCGCCTGCTGGACTACCTGACGATCCTGCCGCTCGGGCTTCCCGGCACCGTCATGGCGGTCGGCGTGCTGCAGGCCTTCATACGGCCGCCCTTCGCCATCTACGGCACGATCTGGATCCTGCTCGCGGCCTATGTGGCCCGCTTCGTCCCGCTCGCGACCCGTGGGGCCAACGGCGCCTTGCGGCAGATCGATCCTTCCCTGGAGGAGGCGGCGCGGATCACCGGGGCCAGTTGGCTGGGCGCCGTGTGGCTGATCCTGCTGCCCTTGGCACGGCCGGGGCTGCTGGTCGCCTTCCTGCTGGTGTTCATCCCGGCGTTCAGCGAGCTCAGCGCCACGATCCTGCTCTATACCGGCGGCACGGAGCCGATCGCGGTCGCCATCTTCCGCCTGCCCGACCTCGGCCGGCGGGCGGTCGTCGCCGCACTCGCCGTCTTCACCATCGCGGTGGTCATGGGCGTGAGCCTGCTGCTGACCTGGGTTTCGGGCCGCACGGGCGCGCGGCAGGTGCCGTAATGGCCTTCATCGAGCTTCGGGGATTGACCAAGCGGTTCGGATCCCATACCGCGATCCAGGACATCACGCTGGATATCGCGGAGCGGGAGTTCGTGACCTTCCTCGGCCCCTCGGGCTGCGGCAAGACCACCACCCTGCGGCTGATCGCCGGGTTCATGGCGCCGGACCAGGGCACGATCCATGTCGCCGGCCGCGCACTCTCCGCGCCGTCCGACGTCGTGCCGCCGGAGCAGCGGCGGATGGGCATGGTGTTCCAGAACTACGCGATCTGGCCGCACATGACGGTGTTCGGCAACATCGCTTTCGGTCTGCGGCTGGCGCGGCTGCCGAAGCGCGAGATCGCCAGCCGCGTGGCGCGCATCGTGGCGGCGGTGGGACTGGAGGGGCTCGAGGATCGCCACGCCGCCCAGCTCAGCGGCGGCCAGCAGCAGCGCATCGCCCTCGCGCGGTCCCTGGTGCTGGAGCCATCGATCCTCATGCTGGACGAGCCGCTATCCAACCTGGATGCCAAGCTGCGCGAACGGCTGCGCGACGAGATCAAGGCCCTGCAGCGCCGGACCGGCATCACCTTCATCTACGTGACCCACGACCAGGCCGAGGCCATGGCGCTGTCCGACCGCATCGCGGTGTTCGATCGCGGGCGCATCGAGCAGGTCGGCATGCCGCGTGACATCTACGACCAGCCCGTCAATCTGTTCATCGCCGACTTCATGGGCCAGGTGAACCGGCTGCCCGGCCGCGTCGTGGAGCAATCCGCCGGGCTGGCCCGCGTCGATGTGGCCGGCCATGTGTTCCGGGCGGTGCCGTCGCCGGGTCTGGCCTCCGGTGCCGTCACGGCCACGGTCGCGATCCGGCCGGAGGCTATCCGGATCGGCCCGGCCGCGCCGCACGATGAGGCGAACCAGTTCGAGGGCACTGTGACCCAGGCGACGTTCCTGGGCAACGCCATGGACTACAGCGTCGATATTGGCGGCGCGATCCTGCGGGTGCAGGGCGGGCCGCAGGATGCCCATGCCGCCGGCGACCGCGCGTGGCTGACCATCCCGGTCCGGCGCTGCGCCGCCATGCCCGATGCAAACTGAAGAGGAGAACGAGGATGGCCGGACAGAATGTGCTTTTCATCATGTCGGACGAGCACAGCCGCCAGGTGCTGGGCGCTTACGGGAACAGGGTGATCCAGACACCGAACCTCGACCGGCTTGCGGCCGAGGGCACCCTGTTCGAGAATGCCTACTGCAACTGCCCGATCTGCGTGCCTAGCCGGGCCAGCTTCGCCACGGGGCGCTACGTCCACGAGATCGGCACCTGGGACAACGCGATCCCCTATACCGGCACGCCCCCCTCCTGGGGACACCGGCTGCACGATACCGGCCACCGCTGCGACTCTATCGGCAAGCTGCACTACCGCGGCAGCGACGACCCGAACGGGTTCGACAACGAGATCCTGCCGCTGCACGTGCTGAACGGTGAAGGTGACGTGCAGGGCATGCTGCGCCGTCCGCCGCCGGTCCGGTCCAGCACCAAGCAACTGGCCGGCGACGCGGGCGCGGGTGAGTCCACCTATCTCCAATATGACGCAAACATCCGCGACGAAGCGGTACGCTGGCTGCAATCCGTCGCGGCGCAGCCGCCGGACAAGCCGTGGTGCCTGTTCATCTCCATGGTGTGCCCACATTTCCCGCTGGTCGCACCGGCCCGGTTCTTCAACCTGTATCCGCTGCAATCGCTGCCGCTGCCGCGGCTGGGCCAGCCCGGCGACTTCCCCGACCACCCCGTGCTGCGCAAGCTGCGGGAGGTCCAGAACTACCAGGACCATTTCCGCGACGAGGAGCATGTCCGCACCGCGCTGGCGGCCTATTACGGCATGGTGTCCTACCTGGACGACAATATCGGCCAGGTGCTCGCGGCGCTCAGCGCGGCCGGGCTCGAGCAGGACACACTTGTGGTGTACACCAGCGATCACGGCGACAACCTCGGCACGCGGACGTTCTGGGGCAAGTCCAACATGTACGAGGAAGCCGCTGGGGTGCCGCTGATCATGCGCGGGCCGGGGGTACCGCATGGCCACCGGGTGCGGACGCCGGTGTCGCTGGTGGACGCCTTCCCGACCATCCTGCAGGCGATGGGAGAGGAGCAGGCCATCGACCGGGACCTGCCTGGCCGTTCCTGGCTGCAGCTGATGGAGGGCGAGGACCCGGACCGCACAGTGCTGTCGGAATACCACGCCGTCGGATCGCTGACAGGCATCTTCATGGTCCGGTTCGGCCGATACAAATACGTCCACTACGAGGGCTACCGGCCGCAATTGTTCGACCTCGAGGCCGATCCGGGCGAGACCAGGGATCTGGCGGCCCTGCCGGGCCACGACGCCATCCTGGCCGAGGGTGAGCGGCGGCTGCGCGCGATCTGCGACCCGGCCGAGGTCACCGCCCGCGCCTTCGCCGACCAGGAGGCACGGATCGCCGCCCTGGGCGGCGACCAGGCCGTGCGGGAGCGGGGCAGCTATCCCTACACGCCGGCGCCGGGCGAGGCGCCGCGCTTCGCGTGACAGGAGGAACCCTGGCGATGTTGCTTCGGTGCTGGCGGCTCTTGTTCTCGCGCTACCTGATCGTGCTGATCATCTCCCTGCTGCTCATGAGCCTCTATATCGCGCTCAGGCGGGGCTATGTCTGACCCGGACCCACGGCTCATGAGAGGCAGGTCATGCGGCTGATCTACGTCCTGTTCGACAGCCTGAACCGGCACGCCCTTGGCTGCTATGGCGGGCGGGAGGTCGCAACGCCGAACTTCGATGCGCTCGCCGCCCGTGCCGTCACCTTCGATACGCACTATGTCGGCAGCCTGCCCTGCATGCCGGCGCGGCGCGACCTGCACACCGGACGCCTGAATTTCCTGCACCGCGCCTGGGGGCCACTGGAGCCGTTCGACAACTCCTTCCCGGAGATACTGCGCAGCAAGAGCGTCTATTCGCACTTGGTGACGGACCACTATCACTATTTCGAGGATGGCGGGGTCGGCTATCACGGCCGTTACTCTTCTTGGGAGTTCTTCCGCGGGCAGGAAAAAGACAAGTGGAAAGGCGTGGTGACGCCCCCCTTCGAACGGTTCCGGGCCACCTACCATCCCAGCCAATACGATGGCTCGACCGACCCAAACGCCAGCATGCCCTACTACGTCTCCCGCGAATACATCCGCACGGAGGCCCAGTTCCCGATCGCGCTGTGCACCGAGGCGGCGCTCGAGTTCCTCGAGACCAACCGGCGCGCCGATAACTGGGTCCTGCATCTCGAATGCTTTGATCCGCACGAGCCGTTCTTTGCCGCCGAACGATTCCGCGACGGACTTGAGACCGGCTATCAAGGGCCGGTCCTCGACTGGCCGCGCTACGGCCGAGCCGATTACCTGCTGCAGGAAAAGGCCGAGC
>JBBSIT010000095.1:0-9740 GCA_038231995.1 Acetobacterales bacterium
AGAACCGCAGTGAGCGCATGCCGGTGAGGTGCCCCAGCGTGACGTTTCCAGCCAGCCGCGGGCTGCATCGGGATCGTGGAAGATGGGGTTGGTGAGATCAACGGTCATCGTGGCGCCCGGGACTTGTGTTCCTATTAACAACCTACCCCCATCCCGGTCCCTTTGTCAAAGGGATAATTGGGGAGTTTATCCTTGAACGGTGTCAAGGGTTGGGTGCTGACGGGGGATTTTCCCGGTTTCGTGGAGAGCGCTCCACTACCCCGACACGGCGCCGACCTGTGCTGCAGCCACACCGGCAACGCATGTCGGACGCCAGGCAACCGACGAACATCGTAAGTGCCCGTTCGAGACATCCGGTGGCCGAGGAGCGGTGCCGGACAGCACCGTCGGGCCGAACCGCCCGGTATCCCGAACGGTCACTGAGCCGCATCGTCCCGGGCTATGTGCCGGAACGTGAGGACACTCGCGTCTATGCCCCCATCATCCCCAGCGCCGCCTGCGCCAGCGTCGAGGTTGGGTCCTGTAGTTGCAATGGCACCTCGAAATGGTCGGTGCCGGGGAGCACGTACTGCGCCAACAGCCGCCCCATCCCGGCCAGGACGGCGGCGAACACCTCGCTCTGGCGGCGGAACTCGGGGCTCTCCCGGTCGCCCCAGGCGAGCGCCACGGGGCAGGCGAGGCGGTCCAGGTGGCGCATGGGGCTGAGCGCCGTGGCGATGGCCTCCGAGCCGCGCATGTAGCCGCTGCGCGAGGACAGCAGCGCCGGGTAGAGCTCGTAGATGCCGCTCATGAGCAGCGCGCCGCGCACCACTCCGGGCAGGCCGCGCGCGGCCCAGTCGGTGGTCAGCACGACGGCTGCGAGATGCGCGCCTGAGGAGTGCCCGGACAAATAGAGGCGCGCCGGGTCCGCGCCGATGGCGGCCGCGTTGCGCGCCACCCACTCCACCGCGCGGGTGACCTGCTCCGCCATGCCGGGCAACCCGACCGCGGCGATGTTCGCGAAGTTGGGCGTGACGTAGATGGCGCCGCGGTCGAGGAAGGTCGGCGCGGGTCCGGACGCGTCCTCCTTGGTCAGCCGCAGCCAGGCGCCGCCGTGCAGGAACACCATGACCGGGGCGCCCGATGCGCCCGGCGGCGCGAACACGTCCAGCAGTTCCGCCTCGTGCGGGCCGTAGCGCTCGGTGCGCGGCGGGTATTTTGCCCGCACGGCGGCGCTGTCGGCAGCATAGCGCGCGATGACCGCGTCGATCTGCGCGGACCAGGCGCGCTGGTCGTAGGCGCGGTCGAGCTCTGCCTGGGTGTAGCCGAGGAACACGCGCTCCTGCGCCCGAGATGCCCCGGCGAACGCGACGGCGCCTGCGCCGGCGAGCAGGAAGCGCCGGGTCGGGCTACTCCGCAGCACGGGGCAGCTCCTGCGCGTGCGCCTTGGGCCTAGCCTTGCGCCGCAACTCCTCCAGCTCGCCCTGCGCCTGCTCCGCCGTGCGGAACAGTTGCGACTTGCCCGGCGCATACTGCGGCGGCACCGGCAGCACAGCCACGCCATACTGCGCCGCGGCGTGCAGCGTGAAGTACGGGTTGGCCAGGTGCGGCCGCCCCAGCGCCACCAGATCGGCGCGGCCAGCAGCGAGGATGGTGTTCACCTGGTCAGGCGTCGTGATGTTCCCCACGCACATCGTAGCCAGCCCGGCGTCGTTGCGGATCTGGTCGCTGAACGGAGTCTGATACATGCGGCCATACACCGGCTTCCCATGCGCCACCGTCTCGCCGGAGGACACGTCGATCAGGTCGCAGCCCCGCGCCGCGAACGCCTCGGCGATGCGCACGGCATCGTCAGGTGTGTTGCCGCCCTCGGCCCAGTCGCTGGCGGAGATGCGCACCGACGCCGGCCGCCCCTCCGGCCACGCCGCGCGCACGGCGTCGAACACCTCCAACGGGAAGCGCAGCCGGTTCTCCAGCGAGCCGCCGTATTCGTCCGTCCGGTAATTGGTCAGCGGAGACAGGAAGGAAGCGAGCAGGTAGCCGTGCGCGCAGTGCAACTCCACCATGTCGAACCCGGCGCGCGCCCCGCGCCGCGCAGCCTGGGCGAAGTCATCCCGCACCCGGTCCATGTCGGCGCGCGTCATCTCGCGCGGCACCTGGCTCTCGGGATGGTACGGCAGCGGCGACGGCGCGACGATCTCCCAAGCACCCACGGGCAACGGACGGTCCATGCCCTCCCACATGAGCCGGGTCGCGCCCTTGCGCCCGGCGTGGCCGAGCTGCAGCGCCATGCGCGCCTGGCTGCGCGCGTGCACAAAACCGACGATGCGCGCCCAGGCCGCCTCCTGCTCGTCCGTGTACATCCCCGCACAACCCGGCGATATCCGCGCCTCGGCCGACACGTCCGTCATCTCGGTGAACACCAGCCCGGCGCCGCCCAGGGCGCGGCTGCCGTAATGCACCATGTGCCACTCGTTCGGCACGCCCTCCGTGGCGGAGTACATGCACATCGGCGAGACGACGACGCGGTTGGCCAGCACCATGCCGCGCAGCGCGAGCGGCTGGAACATCGGCGGCGCCGGCCGCGCCAAATCCACGTCGAATCCAGCAGCGGCAACGCCCCGCGCGAACATCCGGTCGGCCTCCGCCACGAACTCCGGCGCGCGCAGGCGGAGGTTGTCGTAGGTAATGGACTTGGCCCGCGTCATCAGCCCGAAGGCGAACTGCGTCGGGTCCATCCCGGCGAACCGGCCGATATGCTCGAACCACACGAGCGACACGTCGGCCGCGTGCTGCGTGCGCTCGACCTCCTCGCGCCGGGTCCGCTCAAAGTGGTCGAGTGCTGCCGGCACGGCGGGATGGGCGCGGAACGCCTCGAACAGCGCGATCGCGTCCTCCATGGCGAGTTTGGTGCCTGCGCCGATGGAGAAATGCGCCGTCGCCTTGGCGTCCCCGAGCAGCACGACGTTGCCCATGGCGTAGCGCGCGCTGCGGATCATGGGGAAGCTGCGCCACAGCGACCGGTTGGTGACGAGGGCGTGGCCGCCGAGGTCCTCCGCGAACACGCCATCGAGGAACCGGGCGGACTCCTCCTCGCCCATCGTGTCCAGCCCGGCGCGCTGCCAGGTCGCCGGGTCGGTCTCCAGCACCCAGGTCGAGCGTCCCGCTTCATACTGGTAGGCGTGGGCGATAAAGGTGCCGTGCGGCGTCTCGCGGAAGCTGAACAGGAAGGCGTCGAGCGGCTTGCTGCTGCCCATCCAGGTGAACTTGTTCGGCCGCAGGTCCACGACCGGCTGGAAATGCTCGAAGTAGCGCTCGCGCACGAACGAGTTGATGCCGTCCGCCGCCACGATCAGGTCGGACCCGGCGAACTCCGCGATGTCGGCGACCTCATGGCGGAACTCCATCCGCACGCCGAGGCTGCGCGCCCGGTCCTGCAGCAGCATCAGCAGGGTACGCCGGGCGCAGCCGCAGAAGCCGTTGCCGCCGATGCGGTGCACCGTGCCGCGCACGCGCACCTCGATGTCCTGCCAGTAGGCGAAATTGGCGACGATGGCGCGGTGGCTCACGGGGTCGTAGCGCTCGAACGTCTCCAGCGTCTGGTCGCTGAACACCACGCCGAAGCCGAACGTGTCGTCCGCCCGGTTGCGCTCATAGACCGTGATCTCGTGGCCCGGGTTGGCCCGCTTGGCTAGGATGGCGAAGTAGAGGCCCGCCGGGCCGCCGCCGAGGATCGAGATCCGCATCGCCAAGCACCCCGCTGAGACCCAAACTATTTTAGGGTTGAAAGATCGGCCCCGCAATGGTGCACTGCTCGCGAGAGTCAGGGGAAGGCGCCGTGGAGCTTGCGGGACGGCACGCGCTGGTCACCGGCGGCGGGCGCGGCATCGGCCGTGCCATCGCGCACGCACTCACCCGCGCCGGCGCGGTCGTCACCGTGCTGGGCCGCGACCCGGCGCCGCTACAGGACGCCGTGGCCGCCGGGGACGCCGCCGGGTTCGAATCCGCCGACGTGACCGACGCCGAGGCGATCGCGGCAGCGCTCGCCCGGGCCGAGGCGGCGCGCGGCCCGCTCGATATCCTGGTGAACAACGCGGGCGGGGTCGAGACGGCGCCGTTCGCCCGGCAGGACCGCGCGATGTGGGACCGCTGCCTTCTGCTCAACCTCACCTCCGTTTACGAGCTGTGCCGCGCCGTGCTGCCCGGCATGGCGGCGCGCGGGCGCGGCCGGGTGGTCAACATCGCGAGCACCGCCGGGCTGGTGGGCTACCCCTACGTCGCCGCCTACGTCGCGGCGAAGCACGGCGTGATCGGGCTGACCCGGGCGCTGGCGCTGGAGACGGCGCGGCAAGGGGTGACGGTCAACGCCGTCTGCCCCGGCTACACCGAGACGGAGCTGGTCGAGCGCAGCGCCGCCGCCGTCGCCGCGAAAACCGGCCGGGCAGCGGCGGAGATCAAGGCGGGCTTCGCGCAGGCGAACCCGCAGGGGCGGCTGGTGCGGCCGGAGGAGGTCGCGGCCGCCGTGCTGTTCCTGTGCGGCCCGGGGTCGGATGCCATGACCGGCCAGGCCATCGCCGTCGCGGGCGGCGAGGTCACGTAGTGGACACCCACGCCCCCACGCTCGACGCCGAGACGAAAGCAGCCGAGCGGCCCGGCGACCATAAGGAGGAGCTGCGCCTCTGGCTGCGGCTGCTGACCTGCACCGCGATGGTCGAGGGCCTGGTCCGCACCCGCCTGCGCGAGCGCTTCGGCGTCACGCTGCCGCGGTTCGACCTGATGGCGCAGTTGGACAAGGCGCCGGACGGCATGACGCTCGGCGCGCTATCCCGGCGCATGATGGTGAGCAACGGCAACGTGACCGGCCTGGTCGAGCGGCTGGCGGTGCAGGGCCAGGTGGAACGCCTGCCGCACCCGACCGACCGCCGGGCCGCGACGGTGCGGCTGACGCCGGAGGGGAGGCGCAGCTTCGCCGAGATGGCGGCGGCGCACGAGGCCTGGATCGCGGAGGCGTTCGTGGGTCTTGCGCCGGGGGACCTGCCCGCGCTGATGGGTGGCTTGGCCCGGCTCAAGCAGTCCGTCAGTCACGTCCGAGAGAGATAGTGCCTCAATCTGAAAATCGGCAGGTGCGATTACCCTGCGCTTAGAGCGGAGCATGAAGAGTGACGACCACCAAGATCCAGTACGCCGATCGCAAAAACGCCATTCGCAAGGCGATAATTTCGCGCGCTCAAAAGCGTGAGAAGATCACCTATGGAGAGCTAAACCCCGTCCAGTTTGGAAATCATAGTCCCGCCCCTGTGATCAGGGGCACGGCATCGCAGTCACCTTCTCTGGCCAGAGGCGGACAGGACCATGGTTTTCAAACTGGACGCGGTTTAGGGAAAGAAGTTGGGATCCCGGCTATCGGCCCATGGAAGGGCGTCCTAGATGAGATCGGGCGAGAAGAGACAGGAGCGGGACGACCCGACCTGACATATCTCGTTGTAAATAGCCAAACGAAACTCCCTGGCCAGATCGGCTTCAAACCCGCAAAGCCAGCTTCGGAAGAGCAGAAAAGAATGGCCCAAATTGAGTTTGAGAAGGTTTGGGATTTGTATGCGCCCAAGGCTCTATAGAAATGCTTGTGCAGTCTATGCTTGTCGGATTGTAGAGTGGCGGCCTCAACCAGAGTGTCTGCCCCTTCCATGTTCCAAAGCCGGGAAAGGCTGACCCTTGCCTGACCACACCTTCCTGGACTGGCCGTTCTTCGGACCCGAGCACCGCGCGCTGGCGGCCCGGGTGGAGGACTGGGCGGCGGACCACGCCGAGCGCCTGGCGGACGAGCATGACGTGGATGCGAGCTGCGTCCGCCTCGTGCGCGCCATGGGCGACGCCGGGCTGCTGGCGCACGCGGTGCCGGCGCCGGGCGGGCGGCTCGACGTGCGCTCGCTCTGCCTGGTGCGGGAGACGCTGGCGCGCTCGGCAGGGCTGGCCGACTTCGCCTTCGCCATGCAGGGATTGGGCACCGGCGCGATCACCCTGTTCGGCAGCGACGCGCAGCGCGCCCGCTGGCTGCCGCCGGCGCGAACCGGCACGGGGCTGGCCGCCTTCGCGCTGAGCGAGCGCGAGGCCGGGTCGGACGTCGCAGCCCTCGCGACCACGGCGGTGCGCGACGGCGACGCTTGGGTGCTGGACGGGGAGAAGACCTGGATCAGCAATGGCGGGATCGCCGCCAGCTACGTCGTGTTCGCCCGCACGGGCGAGGCGCCGGGCACCAAGGGGCTGTCGGCGTTCATCGTGCCGGCGGATGCGCCCGGGCTGAGCATTGCCGAGCGGATCGACACCATCGCGCCGCATCCGCTCGCCACCTTGCGGTTCGAGGGCTGCCGGGTGCCGGCGTCCGAGATGATCGGCCAGCCCGGCGAGGGGTTCCGCATCGCCATGTCCGTGCTGGACGTGTTCCGCTCCACCGTGGGCGCCGCCGCCCTCGGCCTGGCCCGGCGTGCGTTGGACGAGGCGCTGGGCCACTCCGGGCGACGCCGCCTGTTCGGCGCGCCGCTGGCCGACCTGCAGATGACGCAAGGCGCGCTGGCCGACATGGCGACCGAGGTCGACGCCTCCGCCCTGCTCGTGTATCGCGCGGCCTGGACGAAGGATTCGGGGGCGGCGCGCGTGACCCGGGAGGCGTCGATGGCCAAGCTTTACGCGACCGAGGCGGCGCAGCGCGTGGTGGACCGCGCCGTGCAGATCCATGGTGGGCTGGGCGTGACCAAGGGGAGCAAGGTGGAGGAATTGTATCGCGAGGTGCGGGCGCTGCGCATCTACGAGGGCGCCAGCGAGGTGCAGCGTGTCGTGATCGCGCGGCAATTGATGGGAGCGCGCAATTGAGCCTCCAGGTCCTGCAGCCGCCGGGCTGGCCGCGGCCGAAGGGCTACGCGAACGGCATGGCGGGCGAGGGCCGGGTCGTGGCCGTCGCCGGGCAGATCGGCTGGGATGCGGAGGGACGGTTCGCGGACGGGCTGGTGCCGCAGATCGGCCAGGCCCTGCGCAACATCCTGGCCGTGCTCGCCGAGGCGGGCGCCGGCCCCGAGCACATCGCGCGGATGACGTGGTACGTGACGGACCTGGCCGGCTACCGCGCCGCCGGCCCGGCGCTGGGGCCGGTGTGGCGCGAGGTCATGGGGCGGAATTTCCCCGCCATGGCGGTGGTCGGCGTGACCGGGCTGGTCGAGCCGGCGGCCTGCGTCGAGATCGACGCGCTGGCGATCGTGCCCACCAGCGCGCCGGAGCCAGCGCCGGTCACCGGGGCGGTGACCGCATGATCTTCGAGCACCGCGAGACCGTGCGGTTCGGGCACGTGGACGCCGCCGGGATCGTGTTCTACCCGCGCATCCACGAGTGGATCAGCAACACGGTCGAGACCTGGTTCGCCGAAGGGCTCGACGCGCCATACGCGCGGCTGCACATGGACGAGCGCCTGGGCGTGCCGATCGTGCAGAACCGCTGCGAGTTCCGCCGGCCCAGTCGGCTGGGCGACGAGCTGCTGTTCAGCCTGCGATTGGCGGCGCTCGGGCGCTGCACCTTCGACTGCGCCGTCCTGGTCAGCGCCGGCGGGGAGGAGCGGGTGCGGGCGGAGGCGCGGCACATCTTCGCCCAGCTCGACCCGCTGAAGGCGCGGACCATCCCGGACTGGCTGCGCGCCCGCATGCAGCCCTATCTCGGCTAGAGCATGTTCAGCGAAGCTGAACCCGCTCTAGTCCTTGTCTCACGCGGTTACTCAAGCCGCTCGGACCCAAGCGAGGGTCCGATCAACTTGAAGCCGCTCTAATGCTCGCCGACCGGATCGAGGGCAAGTGGATCGACGCCTTCCGCGAGGTGTTCGCTCTCTGCGGCGTCCAGCCCGGCGACACCGCGGCGATCCTGTCGGAGACGCAGAGCCGCGCGCTGAACGTGCACCTGGCCGAGCTCGCCCTGCACGCGCTCGGCGCGCGCGCCTTCCACGTCGTGCTGCCCACCCCGCGCACCCCGCATCCGGTGCCGGTGCGCTCGACCGGCGCCAGCGGGGCGATCGGCGGGCTCGCCCCCGTGGTCGCCGCGCTGGGCGCAGCCGGGTTCGTGGTGGACTGCACGGTGGAGGGCCTGATGCACGCGCGGGAGACGCCGGCGATCCTCGGCGCCGGCGCGCGCATCCTGACGATCTCGAACGAGCACCCGGAGGCGCTGGAGCGGCTGCGGCCCGACCCGGCGCTCGCCGCCCGCGTGCGCGCCGCCGTCAAGCTGCTGCGGGCAAGCGCGCGCATGCACGTGTCCAGCGCCGCGGGGACCGACCTGCACGTGGACCTGCAGGGCGCCCGCACCGTCGGCGTCTGGGGCTGGACCGACCGGCCCGGCACCCTGGCGCACTGGCCCGGCGGCCTCGTCGTCAGCTTCCCCGCGCGCGGCGCCGTGCACGGCGCGCTGGTGCTGGACCGCGGCGACATGAACCTCACGTTCAAGCGCTACCTGGAGCATCCCGTCCGCCTGACGATTGAGGACGACCACGTGACGGCGCTGGACGGCGAGGGCGCGGACGCGGCGCTGATGCGCGGCTATCTCGCGGCGTGGGGCGACCGGGAGGCCTACGCCGTCAGCCATGTCGGCTTCGGCATGAACCCGCAGGCGCGTTACGAGGCGCTCGCGATGTACGGGCAGCGTGACACCAACGGCACGGAGCTGCGCGCGGTGGCGGGCAACTTCCTGTTCAGCACCGGCGCCAACGAGTTCGCCGGCCGCTACACCGCCGGGCACTTCGACCTGCCGGTGATGCGCACGACGATCACGCTCGATGATGCCGTGGTGGTGCGGGATGGCGCCTTGCAGGACGTGTTCGGCTGACCGGAACCCTTGGCGCCGCCGCCTGTTCCCGTCGCAGCACGAGGGGACAGGCAATGCGCGACGTAGCGGACATGAGCGTGGTGATCACCGGGGCATCGAGCGGCATCGGGCGGGCAACCGCGCTCGCCTTCGCCGAGGGCGGCGCGCGTCTCACCCTCGCCTCGCGCCGGAGCGGCCGGCTGGCGGCGCTGGCGCGCGAGTGCGAGCGGCGGGGCGGGCGCGCCCAGTATATCGAGACGAACGTGACCGACCCGGTCGCCATGCGCGCGCTCGCGGACGCAGCTATACGCCGCTACGGCCAGATCGACGTGTGGGTGAACAACGCGGGCGTCGGCGCCGTCGGGCGCTTCATCGACACGCCGGTTGAGGCGCACGACCAGGTGATCCGCACCAACCTAATGGGCTACATCCACGGCGCGCACGCGGTGCTGCCGGAGTTCCAGCGGCGCGGCCGGGACGTGCTGATCAACGTGATCAGCTTCGGCGCCTTCGTCGGCTCGCCGCTCGCGGCCAGCTACACCGCCAGCAAGTTCGGCCTGCGCGGCCTGTCCGAGAGCCTGCGCGCCGAGCTGCAGGACGCGCCCGGCATCCACATCTGCGACATCTACCCCGGCTTCGTCGATACGCCGGGCCTGCGGACCGCCGGCAACTACACCGGGCACGAGCTGCACCCCTCGGCGCCGGACAAGCCCGAGGAGTGGCCGACGCCATCGTGCGTACGGCGCTGCGGCCGCGCGACAAGGTGCCGGTCGGCGCCATCGCGAAGCTGGCGCCGCTGGCCTACGCCCTGGCGCGGCGTTGGTGCACTCGATAGATCCAGGGCGAGATGGCCCCAAATCCCAAGTTGCTACGCGATGACCGGCTGGCGACGGACGGAATTTGGGCGCCCGGCCGCCAACATCCGGTTA
>JBBSIT010000096.1:0-9734 GCA_038231995.1 Acetobacterales bacterium
CCTATCGCGACGGGGAGGCGACTGGCGCGTTGCCGGGGGTGCTGGTGCGGGGCGCCCAGGCCGCCCCGGCGTAGTCGCGTCGGAGATCGGCATTCATCCCATCCACTTCGACGTCGTGCAGATCGCGGCGGTGGGCATCGGCCTGTTCCTGCCGCGCCGGGCGGGACTGATCCGCTGACCTGAGCGCGCGAGCCATGGGCGCGGCCCGCACCGGGATCGGGCCAGGAAAGAGGGCGACAAAGGGGTAGCCAGGCCGGCAGGATGGAGGGCATGGGGATGGAGCAGACATGACAAGGATAGCCGTTCTCGACGACTGGCAGGACATCGCTCGCACCAGCGCCGATTGGTCGGCGCTGCAGGCCCAGGCCGAGGTGGTGTTCTTCCACGACGCCTTCGCCGGCGAGGACGACGCGGCCCGGCAGCTAGCCGGCTTCGACGTAGTGATGGCGATGCGCGAGCGCACTGCCTTCCTCACCTCCCTGGTCCGGCGCCTGCCGAGGCTGCGGCTGTTCAGCCTGACCGGCAAGCGGGCCGCCTCGGTGGACATGGCGGCGCTGGCCGCCCAGGGCGTGACGATCACCACCACCGGCGGCGGCGATACCGGCGCGGCGACGGCCGAGCTGGCGCTGTTGCTGATGCTGGCCGCCGCCCGGGGCCTGCCGGCCGCGGACGCCTCGATCCGCGCGGGCGGTTTCCAGGCAGGCACGGCGCCGGGCTTCGAGCTGGAGGGCAAGGTGCTCGGTCTGCTGGGCCTCGGCCGGCTGGGCCGGCGCATGGCGCGCTACGGCGCGGCGCTGGGGATGGAGGTGATCGCCTGGAGCCAGAACCTGACCGCCGAGGCGGCGCAGGACGGCGGCGCGGCCTATGCGCCGCTCGACACGCTGCTGCGCCGGGCCGACGTGGTCAGCCTGCACCTGGTGCTCTCGGACCGCACGCGCGGCCTGCTCGGCGCGCCGCAGCTGGCGTGCATGAAGCCCGGCGCGATCCTGGTGAACACGTCGCGCGGCCCGCTGGTGGACGAGGCGGCGCTGATCGAGGCGCTGCGGGCCGGCCGGCTGGTCGCGGCGCTGGACGTCTATGACCGGGAGCCGCTGCCGGCCGGCCACCCGTTCCGCACCCTGCCGAACACCGTGCTGACGCCGCATCTCGGCTACGTCACCCAAGGGGCGATGCGGGAGTTCTACCGGCAGGGCATCGAGAACGTGCTCGCCTTCCTGGCCGGCGCACCCATCCGCGTCCTGCAGCCAGGCGCTTGATCGCACAGGGCACATCGCAATCGGGGAGACGGAGCATGCAGACGGCTGCGATCTGCCGCGGCACGGCGCCGCACCTGAATGCCTGAGCGGCCGGCCTGGGGACACGAGCCATCAGGGTCGGGTCAGCGATGACGAGCCCACCGCTGCGCCTCCTCGTCCTGCCGGGCGACGGCATCGGTCCCGACATCAGCACGGCCACGGTCGAGGTCGTGACCGAGGCCGCGCGGCTGGCCGGCTTCGCGCCGGAGTTCGCCTATGCCGATATCGGCTTCGCCTCCCTGGGGGCGCACGGCACGACCTTCACCGATGCGGTGTTCGAGGCGGCGCGCGACGCGGACGGGGTGATCCTGGGACCGGTGTCGCACAACGAGTACCCGCCCTCGGACCAGGGCGGCCTCAATCCGTCCGGCCAGTTGCGCCGCCGGCTGGACCTCTACGCCAACATCCGGCCCGCCCGCATCCGCCCGGGCTTCACGCCCCGCTGCGGCGTTCCGTTCGACCTGGTGGTCGTGCGGGAGAACACCGAAGGCTTCTACGCCGACCGCACCATGTTCATGGGCACCGGCGAGGTGATGCCCACGCCGGACCTCGCCATGGCCTTCCGCAAGGTGACCCGGCAGGGCTCGATGCGCATCGCGGAGACGGCGTTCAAGCTGGCCATGCAGCGCCGCCGCAAGGTGACGGCCGTGCACAAGGCCAACGTGCTCCGCGTCTCGGACGGCCTGTTCCTCGACTGCGTGCGCGAGGTCGCGTCCGGCTACCCGGATGTCGCCTACGAGGAGAAGCTGATCGACGCCATGGCGGCGCTGCTGATCCGCGACGCGAGCCCGTTCGACGTGATCGTCACCACCAACATGTTCGGCGACATCCTGTCCGACGAGGCGTACGAGCTGTCGGGCAGCCTGGGCCTGGCGGCGTCGCTGAACGCCGGCGCAGCGCACGGGGTGGCGCAGGCGCAGCACGGCTCGGCGCCCGACATCGCCGGGCAGGACCTCGCCAACCCCGCCTCGCTGATCGGCTCGGCCGCCATGCTGCTGGCTTGGCTGGGCGAGCGGCGCGGCGCCGCGCGACTGCTGCGGGGCGCCGGCCGGATCGACGCGGCGCTGGACGAGGTGCTGGCGTCGCCGGAGCGGCGCACCAGGGACCTGGGCGGACCGCTCGGCACGAGGGCGTTCACGGCCGCACTGCTGCAGGTGCTAGAGCATCATCCGACCAAACGGGATCACCCGTCGGATAAAGATGCTCGCAAAAACAAAGCCTAGTGCGTGATCCGTGCGCCTATCAGCACGGATCACGCACTAGCTCAGGAAGGCTGATGGGGAGAGAGGCATGCGAACGAGCTGGGACGTGATCGTCGTTGGATCAGGCAACGCGGCCCTCTGCGCGGCGATCACGGCGAGGGAGAAGGGCAGCGACGTCCTCATCATAGAGAAGGCGCAGCCCGACCTCGCCGGCGGGAACTCCAAGTACACCGCGGGCGCCATGCGCTTCGTCTATAATGGCAACGACGACCTGCTGCCGCTGCTGGAGGACCCGGACGACCCGCGCCTGCCGGACACGGAGTTCGGGTCCTACACGGCCGAGAAATTCGCGGCGGACCTGCTGGGCTTCAACGATGGCCGCCCGCTCAGCAGCGAGCAGCGGACGCTGATCGCCGAGAGCTATCCCGCCCTGCGCTGGCTCGCCTCGCACGGGGTGAGATTCGATCCCATCTACTCGCGCCAGGCCTTCCAAAAGGACGGGAAATACGTCTTCTGGGGCGGGCTGACGCTGGAAGCCAAGCACGAAGGCGTCGGCCTGGTGGATGCGGAGCTGCGGACCTTCCTCGGGATGGGCGGCGAGATCCGCTACGACTGCGCGGCGGACGACCTGATCGTCGAGGATGGCCGGGTCGCGGGTGTCCGGACGGTGAGCGAGGCGGGCGAGGCCGGGCAATTGCGTGCCGGGGCCGTCATCCTCGCATGCGGCGGCTTCGAGGCAAACGCGGACCTGCGCGTCCGCTATATCGGCGAGGGCTGGGACAGGGCCAAGGTCCGCGGGACGCCGCACAACACCGGCCAGGGCCTGGAGATGGCGCTCAAGCTCGGCGCGCAGCCGCACGGCTTCTATGGCGGCTGCCACGCCACGCCGATGGACCTCCACATGCCCGATTACGGCAACCTCGAGATCCCGCATCTCGAGCGGAAGAACTACCGCAAGATATGCTATTTCCTGGGCATCATGCTGAATGCGCGGGGCGAGCGCTTCGTGGATGAGGGCAAGGACTTCCGCAACTACACCTACGCGCAGTTCGGCCGGGCGGTGCTGGAACAGCCGGGCCATCTCGCCTGGCAAGTCTTCGACAGCAAGGTGGACCACCTCCTCTACGAAGAGTACCGCTTCCACGATGCCCATTTCGTGCAGGCGGATACGCTCGACGCGCTGATCGGACAGCTCGACGGGATCGACAAGGCGGCCGCACGCGCGACCATCGACGCCTACAATGCCGCTGTCGATCCCGACGTGGCGTTCGACCCGGCCACGAAGGACGGCAAGGGAACCCGCGGGCTTGACCTGCCGAAATCGAACTGGGCGCAGCGGATCGATACGGCGCCCTTCAAGGCCTATCCGGTGACCGGCGGCATCACCTTCACCTATGGCGGCCTCAAGGTCAGCGACGCCGGCGGCGTGGTGCATGCCGACGGGCACGACATCTCGGGCCTGTTCGCCTGCGGCGAGCTGGTCGGCGGAGTGTTCTTCAACGGCTATCCCGGTGGATCGGGGCTAACCTCGGGTGCGGTCTTCGGCCGCCGAGCCGGCCATGGAGCAGCCGCGGAGGCGGCGAGGATGCGTCGCCCCGCATCCGAGCAGGTTGCCTCCTGAAACCGGAAGGACTGTGTTGCAGGAGCGGCGGCCCTCGCCGCCCCGCTTGCCGCCGCCCTAAAGCACCAACTCCCACTCCTCCCCCACCAAGTCGTGCCCGAAGCTCCGGTGCGGTTCGGACGCCACCAGCCGGAAGCCCTCCCGCTCGTAGATGCCCCGCGCCGCCAGCAGGCAGGAGTTGGTCCACAGCATCATCCGCGAATAACCGATCTCCTGCGCCGCCGCGATGCAGGCCCGCACCAGCCCCCGCCCGACGCCCAGGCCGCGCGCGGCGGGCTCCACCAGCAGCAGCCGCAGCTTCGCGACCTTGTCGGACTGGCGCACCAGCATCACCGACCCCAATCGCTCACCGTCGCGCTCAGCGATCCAGCAGCGTTCGCGCACCGGGTCGTGCTCGCGCAGGAACGCGGCGCCGATCTCGGCCACCAGCGCCTCGAACCCGGCGTCCCAGCCGTATTCCTCGGCATACAGCGCGCCGTGCCGCGAGATCACCCAGCCGATATCGCCAGGCCGGTGCGGCCGCAGCGCCCAGTCAACCAACTCTTACCGCTCGACGCACATGGCCACGCCCATGCCCCCGCCGATGCACAGCGTGGCCAGCCCCTTATGCGCGTCCCGCCGCCGCATCTCGTGCAGCAGCGTGGTCAGCACGCGCGCGCCGGACGCGCCGATCGGGTGCCCGATGGCGATGGCGCCGCCGTGCACGTTCACCTTCGACGTATCCCAGCCCATGTCCTTGTTCACGGCGCAGGCCTGGGCGGCGAACGCCTCGTTCGCCTCGATCAGGTCTAGGTCGCCGGGCTTCCAGCCCGCCCGCTCCAGCGCCTTGCGGCTGGCCGGGATCGGCCCGGTGCCCATCAGGGCCGGGTCCACCCCCGCGGTCGCGAAGCTCGCGATGCGGGCCAACGGCGTGAGACCGCGGCGCGCCGCCTCGGCCGCGGACATGACGACGAGGGCGGCGGCGCCGTCGTTGATGCCGCTCGCGTTGCCGGCCGTCACCGTGCCGTCCTTGCTGAAGGCGGGGCGCAGCTTCGCCATCCCCTCCACCGTGCTGTCGTGGCGGATGTACTCGTCATCGGCCACGATCACGTCGCCCTTGCGTCCCTTGATCGTCACGGGGACGATCTCGTCCGCGAACTGCCCGGCCTTCTGCGCCGCCGACGCCTTCTGCTGGCTGCCGGCCGCGAACTCGTCCTGCTGCTCCCGGGTGATCTGGTAGGCGCGCGCCACGTTCTCGGCCGTGGTGCCCATGTGGTAGCCGTTGAACGCGTCCCACAACCCGTCCTTGATCATGGTGTCGATCAGCCCGAGGTCGCCCATCTTGGTGCCCGCGCGCAGGTAGGCCGCGTGGGTGGACTGGCTCATGCTCTCCTGCCCGCCGGCGATGACGATGTCGCTCTCGCCGCTGCGGATCTGCTGCGCCGCCAGCGCCACGGCGCGCAGCCCGCTGCCGCAAACCTGGTTGATGCCGAACGCCGTCGCCTTGTCCGGCACGCCGGCGGCGCGGGCGGCCTGGCGCGCCGGGTTCTGCCCCTGCGCCGCGGTCAGCACCTGCCCGAGGATCACCTCGTCCACGTCGGCCGGGTCGAGCCCGGCGCGCTCCATCGCCGCTGTCAGCGCGGTCGCGCCCAGGGCGTGCGCGGGCACGCTGGCGAACGCGCCGTTGAAGCTGCCGACTGGCGTGCGGACGGCGGAGACGATCACGATGTCTTCCATTTCCTGGCTCTCCCCGAGCTTGCTTCCCCTCAAGATAGGCGGTCAGAGCGTCCGCAGCCACCCCAGCAAAGGCGCCCACAGCGCAGTCTCCGCCCTGCGGCCCGCGACCATCCCGATATGCCCGGCCGCCGGCTGGTGCAGCACAGCACCTGCGATCCGTTCGGCGAGCGGCCGCGCCCCCTCCGGCGGCACGATCCGGTCCCGGCCCGGCACGACTGCGAACGCCGGCATCCGCAAGTCCTCCGGCCGCACCGACAGCCCCGCGACGCGCCACTCCCCGCGGCCCGGCGTGTTCCCGCCATACCAGCCGGCGAGCGTCTCCCGGGCGACGGGGGCGGCGAGCGGCACGCCGTCGTTCAGCCAGTCCTCCAATGCCACGAACCCGCGCGCCGCCTCGCTGTCCGGCGCCAGCCGGGCGAAAGCGCGGTAGCGGGCGGCGACGCCCCCAAGGTCGGACATGGCGAACAACGCCTGCAGCGCGTCCACCGATAGGGTGCCGGTCGCGGCCATCAGCGGCTCGAACCGCGGCGCCGCGGCGCCGAGCCGGCGAGCCTGCGCCGCGTCGGCCGCATGGAAGTCCCACGGCGTCGCGAGGAGCGCCAGCGCCCGCACCCGGTCCGGCCGGCGCAGCGCCGCCGCCAGCGCGAGCAGCCCGCCCATGCAGTAGCCCGCGAGCACGACAGGGCCGTCCACCGCCAGGATCGCGCGCTCCAGCCGGCCGGCGACGTAATCCGTCAATGTGAAGCGCCGCTCCGCCTCGCCGGGCCAGCCCCAGTCCAGCAGCAGCGGCCGCACGCCCCGCCCGGCGAGCCAGCGCAGCATCGACCGGCCCGGCATCAGGTCCAGCACGTGGGCGCGGTTGACCAGGCTCGGCACGAACAGCACGGTTGTGTCGCCCCCGGTGCCGTAATCGAGCAGCCGCGTGTCGTCCTCGCGCCAGAGGCAGGGCGGGTCCGGCAGGTCTCTGTGCCAGGGGTGGCGCCGGTAGGCGGCGATGCCGGCGATCAGCGCCGGGTCAGGGACGGCTGGCCAACTGCCGCTCCAGCTCGGCCACGCGCCGTTCGAGGCGCTGGACGAGTGCTGCGAGCCGGGCAGCGTCGCCATCCCCAGGTGTAGGAGCAGCGGCCGCGGGCCGCGCCGGCGCATCGGTCCGGGCCGCTCCATCAGGCAGGCGCGGCAGCAAGGCTGCGTGCAGGCCGGCCCAGTGATTGGCCAGGCGCGATACCGCCTCGTGCGCTTCCCGGTCCGCCGCCAGGGCGGCCATCTCGCTCTGCCAGATCGTGCGCCAGTCCTCGGCCCAACCCGGCTCGTCGGTCATTCCCTCTCCTCATGCCGGGCAGCGTAGCCGACGCCGCGCCTGTCGCCCATGTTGCAACTGCGTGATACGCTGTGAGACAGTACACCCGAGAGGACGCCATGGCCCAGCCCACCTCTGCCGCGCCCGACGCTGCAACCGACTCTGCGCTTCCTGGGGCCGCGGGCCAGGCTCCGCCCGTCGTGGTCAAGAAATACGCGAACCGCCGGCTGTACAACACCGAGACCAGCAGCTACATCACGCTCGACAACCTGGCGGACATGATCCGCGCTGGGCGGGACTTCGTGGTGTACGACGCGAAGTCGGGCGACGACATCACCCGCGGCGTGCTGACGCAGATCATCGTCGAGGAGGAGAGCAAGGGCTCCTCGATGCTGCCCACCGCCTTCCTGCGCCAGTTGATCGGCTTCTACGGCGGCAACCTGCAGGGCGTCGTGCCGCGCTACCTCGAACAGGCCATGTCCACCTTCGCCCGCCAGCAGACCCAGGTGCGCCAGGCGGTGCAGCAGACGATCAGCCCGTTCCTGCCGCCCGGCGTCGAGGAGATAAGCCGGCAGAACCTCGCCATGATCGAGCGCGCGATGAGCCTGTTCAACCCGTTCGCCCGCGCCGGCGAGCCGCTGCCCGCCCAGTCCGACCCGGCGCCTCATGCCGACCGGCCCGATCCCACGGCGGCGCAGGAGATCGAGCGCCTGCGCCACGAGGTGGAGGCCCTGCGCAGCCAGCTCGCCGTGGCGCGCGCCCATGCTGCCGTCCCGGCGCCGGCGGCGCCCGACGTCCAGGAAGGGGCCGCGCACCCGAAACCCGCCGAGCGCGGCTCGCGGCGCGGCAAGGGAACAAGGGCGTGATGCAGCATGGCTATTCCGGATGCGACACTCGCACGTCAAGACGGTACAACTTTCTGCGCGTCTTGCGGGAATGGCTTTTGTCGCAGGCCATGAGCGTGTAAGCAGAAAACCGACGCAGGAGGGCTGCCGTGACTGAAATGACTTTGGCTCACGACGACACGCCGACAGGCTCCGGTTCTGGCCTGGATGACGAAGCAGCAACGCGGCCAAGCGCGCGAGCCGGCGCCGCCGACCATCACGTCGGCGCCCGGATACGGGAACGCCGGGTCATGCTCGGTCTCTCGCAGCAGCAGCTCGCGCAGATGATCGGCGTGACCTACCAGCAGGCCCATAAGTATGAGCGCGGGCTGAATCGCATCTCGGCCGGGCGGCTCTATGAGATCGCCCAGGTGCTGAGCGTGCCGGTGAGCTGGTTCTTCGAGGGGCTGGAGATCGAGAGCCCGATCGTGGCGCTCTCGCCCCGGCAGCGCATGTGCCTCGAGCTGGCGCGCAACTTCGCCGCCATCGACAACGAGAAGCATCAGGAGGCGCTGAGCCAGATGGCGCGGGCCCTGGCCGCGCAGGCCCAGGGCGGCCAGGGAACCGGCGACGACTGAGACCTAGACAGCAATCACGGCGCGGGCCAGCTCAGGGGCGGCAGCCGAAGCAGCGGTATCTGCCCCATGCGGACCACGCCGTCCTGCAGGACCAGCGGCACGTCCACCACGGTGCCGCCTGCTGCCGGCCGCGACATCAGGCCCAGCACAGCCTTGGCCGCCATGGCGCCGCCGGCGGTCATCACCCCGGCATGGCTCAGGGCGTCGAGCGCGGTTGCATGACCCGCGAGGCGCAACATCGCCTCCGCCCGGGGCTGCAGCGCCTCGTCGAGCCGTCCCGTCCCGCTGCCGTCCACGCTGAGCTCGCCCCAGCGCAGCGCAGCCTGCCGCACCGTCAGCACGCCGCCCGCATCCCGCCAGAGCGCCGCGCGCCGCGTGATGCTCCGCCTCGGCGGAATGGGATGGGATAGCACCGCGTCGAACGACGCCTCCGTGACCGCGCGGCCCGGACCGCCCGGCAGAACGATGCCGCGCGCGTCCGCCGCCGCAGAGAGCGGACCGATTCGGCCGCTCAGCGCCGCGACGGTCACATCGCCCCACGCCGTTGCCGCCCGCACCCCAACCGCGGACAGGTCGGCCGTCTCCGGCGCATCGAGCGGGACCAGGCCGAGCATGGCGTCGGCCTCGACCCGGATCTCCGGCATGCCAGGCCCACGCAGCCGCTGCACGCCCTCCGGCTGGACCTGCAGCACCCCGGGCGCAAGCGGCGCGATCCGCAGCCGCACCGCATCGCCGGTCCAGGACAGCCCGCCGCTGTCCAGGGACAGGGCAGGCACGACCAGGTCGGCCGTCAGCGGCCACCCGCCGCGCACGGGACTGCCGGCGGCAACCGTCCAGCCCTGGGCGCGCATGGCGTCCATCCACTGCGTGAACCCGGTGTCGATCTGGCGAGTCACCCAGAGCCATGCCGCCCCATGCGCCGCCAGCAGCAGGAGAGCGACGCCGAGCAGGAGGCGCATCGGCCTCATGGTGCGGGGGCATCGGTCATGCCCGGACCATACGGCCGCCAGCGCCGCCGGTGTGGGCCACTTCATCCACAGACCGCCGCACTGGTGCCGAGTTGCTACACCGCCGCCCTGCGCTGCCTTGACAGACAGGCGCGGCGCACCACGGCAGGAGCCGAATTAGCGGGGTATGTCAA
>JBBSIT010000097.1:0-9726 GCA_038231995.1 Acetobacterales bacterium
GAGGGCGTGGGTGCTGTCGGCGGCGGCGGGGTGGCCGGCGCGGGCGTGGGCGGCGTCGGGGGGGGCGGCGGGGGTGGCGGCGGCGGGGGCGGCGGCGGCGGGGGCGGGCGCGGGGCGGGCGGCTCCGGCGTGGGCGGCTCGGGCGTCGGAGGCTCGGGAGTGGGCGCGGGCGTCGGCTGCGGCGAGGGCGTCGGCGCGGGCGCCTGCGCGCGCTGCGTGGACGCCGGCGGTCCGTCGAACTCCATCGTCACGGCCGTCTCCTCCGGCACGTCCGGCGGCGCGCTGGGCGGGAGGGAGACGAACAGCGCCAAGCCCACCACGATGTGGAAGACGAATGAGGAGGCGGCACTCCGGCGAAGCACGGGAGACATGGATGGGCAGTCGCCCGCTAGCCTCGGCCCTGGCGACGCGGCGCGGGCGCGCTGGCCGCGGGCTGGGTCCCGGGAACGGGGGCGGAGGCAGCGGGCGCGCCGGTCTGCTCGGCGAGCAGCGCGACCTTGGTGAAGCCGCCCTGGGTTATGGTCGCCATCACCTCCATGACCCGGCCATAGGCGATGCCGCGGTCCCCGCGCACGAAGATGCGCCGGTCGGGCTTGTTCTGCGCGATGGCCTGCAGCTTGGTCACCAGCTCCGGCAACTGCACCTCGGACTCCTGCAGGAACAGCTTGCCCTCCCCGTTCAGGCTGACGGTCAGCGGCTCGCTGTCCTGGCTCAGCGGCGCCGCGTTGGTCTTGGGCAGGTCGACCGTGACGCCCGAGGTCATCAGCGGGGCGGCCACCATGAACACGATCAGCAGCACGAGCATCACATCGACCAGCGGCGTCACGTTGATCTCGGCGAGCGGGCGGTAGCGGCCTCGCGGCTTGTGGCCGGTCGAGAAGGCCATGGCCTACGCTCTCTCTTCGCTCTGGCGGGACAAGATGGCGCTGAACTCGGACCCGAAGCTCTCCAGCCGCGAGGCGAAGCGCGCCAGGTCCGTGCTGATCTTGTTATAGGCCAGCACGGCGGGGATGGCGGCGACCAGGCCGATGGCCGTGGCGAACAGCGCCTCCGCGATGCCCGGCGCCACCACGGACAGGTTGGTGTTGCGCGACACGGCGATGGCCGAGAAGCTGCGCATGATGCCCCAGACCGTCCCGAACAGGCCGATGAACGGCGCGGTCGAGCCGACGGAGGCGAGGAACACCATCCAGCGCTCCATGCGGCCCAGCTCGCGCTGCACCGTCACGGTCATGGCCCGGTCCACCCGCTCGCGCACGCCGCCGCGCGCCATGTCCGCGCCGACCACCTTGGAGCTGCGCCGCCACTCGCCCATAGCCGCGCCGAACACGGCCGCCATCGGGTGCGCGGGCTTGGCGCCCTCCTCGTCGTAAAGCTCGTCCAGGCTGCCGCCGGACCAGAAGCGGTCCTCGAAGGCGTCCGCCGCCCGGTTCGCGCGCCGCAGCGACGTGAACTTCTCGAACACGATGGCCCAGACCCACACGCTGGCCAGCAGCAGCAGCAGCATGACCACCTTGACCACGATGTCCGCCTGCAGGAACAGCCCCCACAGCGACAGGTCGGAGCCCGCCGCCAGGTTCGCCGCATCAACCGCTCGATCCACCCTCGTTCCCTTCCAACCCTGTTCCCGCAGCAATCCGCCCGAGCGCCAAGCGCCAACGGTCCGGTATGCGCGCCGGCCTGCCGTCATCCCGCCGCACGCAGGCCAGCCGGATGCGCAGCGCGCCTAACTCCCGCCCTGCCGCCGAGAAGCCTTGGCGCACCCACACGGACGCGGCCGCCGTCTCCCACGGTCCCGTCACGACCTCGATCAGGTCGTCCAGCCGGGCGGGCCGCAGATAATCCATTTCCGCGCGGCGCACCACGAAGATCAGCCCGAAATCTTCCACGAGCTCGGAATGGGACACCCCCATGGCCCGCAGCGCCTCGGTGCGCGCCCGCTCGGCGAAGGCGAGGTAGCGCGCGTGATACACGATGCCGCCAGCGTCCGTGTCCTCGTAATAGACCCGCATGGACAGGCGGTAAGTGCCTATCTCGGTAGGCATTGGCGGAGGGCCGGTGAGGGATTTTTCGTGCCGGGCAGGAAGAGCCGCAGCCTCGATGCCTTTGCATCGGGGCAAGGTCCTGACGCACCCGGCGCGGAAAAGACCCGCCGGACCGACCCAAGGTCTACCGGGATAGGCACTGAGGGCGTCACTCCGCATCCTTCATCAGATCGAGCAGCCCGGGTTGCGTGCTCGGCGGCATCAGGCCCAGATGGCGCCAGCCGGGCTCGCCCAGCATGCGGCCGCGGCTGGTTCGCAGCATCAGCCCCTCCTGGATCAGATAGGGCTCGATCACGTCCTCCAGGGTGTCGCGCGCCTCGGCGAGCGCCGCCGCCAGCGTCTCGACGCCCACGGGGCCGCCCGCGTGGTGCTCGGCCATGCGGCGGAGGTAGCGCCGGTCCATCGCGTCGAGGCCGAGCCGGTCCACCTCGAGCCGGGTCAGCGCGGCGTCGGCGATCTCGCGGTCCACCGGGTCCTGCCCCTGTACGGCGGCGAAGTCGCGCACCCGGCGCAGCAGTCGGCCGGCGATGCGCGGCGTCCCTCGGCTGCGCCGGGCGATCTCCTCGGCGCCCTCGGCCGTCAAGTTGAAGCCGAGCTTCTGCGCGCCACGCGCCACGATCAGCTGCAGCTCCTGCGGCGTGTAGAAGATGAGCCGCAGCGGGATGCCGAAGCGGTCGCGCAGCGGCGTCGCCAGCAGCCCGGCGCGCGTCGTCGCGCCCACCAGCGTGAACGGCGAGAGGTCGATGCGCACGCTGCGCGCCGCCGGGCCCTCGCCGATGATGAGGTCGAGCTGGAAATCCTCCATCGCGGGATACAGCACCTCCTCGATGGCGGGCTGCAGCCGGTGGATCTCGTCGATGAACAGCACGTCGCGCGGCTGCAGGTTGGTCAGGATGGCGGCGAGGTCACCCGCCCGCTGGATCACCGGGCCGGAGGTGGCGCGGAAACCCACGCCGAGCTCGCGCGCCACGATCTGCGCCAAGGTCGTCTTGCCCAGGCCCGGCGGGCCGTGCAGCAGCACGTGGTCCAGCGCCTCGCCGCGGGCGCGGGCGGCCTGGATGAAGATGCCCAGGTTCTCGCGGCTGGCCTTCTGGCCGATGTACTCCGCCAGCGTCTGCGGCCGCAGGCTCGCCTCGGCCGCGTCCTCGTCGGCCCGGACGGAGGAGACCGTGCGCTCCCCGCTCATCGGCTCGCGAGCTCCTTCAGGCTGTCGCGGATCACCTGGTCGATGGTGGCGCCCTCGCCCAGCCGCTCCATGATGCGCTCGACCACGGGCTGCGCCTCCGTGCGGCGGTAGCCGAGGTTGCCGAGCGCCGAGAGCGTATCCGCCTCCGTGCCGCCGGCCGGCAGGGGCATGGGTGCGAAGCCCTGGCCGAGCGGCATGGCGCCGGCCTTCTCGCGCAGCTCGCTCAGCAGCCGGACCGCGAGCTTGGCGCCGACGCCGGACGCACGGGTGAGGCTGCCGCGATCGCCGGCGGCGATGGCATTCACGAGGTCCCGCGGCGACAGCGCCGACAGCAGCCCGAGCGCCACCTTGGCGCCGACGCCCTGCACGGTGAGCAGCAGGCGGAACCATTCGCGCTCCGCCGGGTCGGTGAAGCCGTAGAGCACGATCGCGTCGTCGCGCACCTGTGTCTCGACCAGCACGCGGGCGGTCGCGGGCGGCTGCGGCAGCGCCGCGAGCGTGCGGGTGGAGGCCTGCACGAGGTAGCCGACGCCGCCCACGTCGATAACGCAGCGGTCGGCTTCCAGCGAGTCCACGCGCCCGGTCAGGAGTGCGATCATGCCATCCCCGATCGCGTTTCGATCATGCCATAATCTTCCCGGACGCGACGCGCAGCTTGCTGGCCCGGTGATGCGCGTGGGTGATCGCGACGGCCAGCGCGTCCGCGGCGTCGGCCCGGCGCAGCGTGGCGCCGGGCAGCAGCCGGCGCACCATCATCGCGACCTGCTCCTTCGACGCGGCGCCCGTGCCGACCACCGACCGCTTGACCTCCATCGCGCCGTATTCCGCGACCCGGATGCCGACGAGCGCGGGTGCCAGCAGGCACACGCCGCGGGCGTAGCCGAGCTTGAGCGTGGCGCTTCCGTTGCGGTTCACGTAGGTCTCCTCCACCGCCGCCTCGTCCGGCCGGTGCTCCAGGAACAGCGCGGTCAGCGCGTCGTGCAGCGCCTTGAGCCGGTCGGGCACGCCAGCATCGCTGTCGGTGGCGATCACCCCATCCGCCACGTGGCGCAGCCGGTTGCCCTGCACCTCCACCACGCCCCAGCCAGTGAAGCGCAGCCCCGGGTCGATGCCGAACAGCACCGCCATCAGGCGCTCAGCCGTTGCAGCACCGCTTCGGGGATGTCGAAGTTGGCATAGACGCTCTGCACGTCGTCATGGTCCTCCAGGGCGTCGATCAGCTTCAACAGGGATTGGGCGCGCTCGTCGTCCAAGGTCACGCTCGTGGCCGGCCGCCAATCCAGCTTGGCAGACTCCGGCGGGCCGAACCGGGCTTCGAGCGCGTCGCGCACCTGGAAGAACGCCTCGACGGCGCAGGTGACCTCGTGGCCCTCGGGGTCGCTCTCCACGTCATCGGCGCCGGCCTCGACCGCGGCCTCGAGCATCGCGTCGGCGCTGGCCGCGTCGGCGGGATACGTGACGACGCCGAGGCGGGTGAACAGGAAGCTGACCGAATTGGTCTCGCCCAGTGCGCCGCCGTGCTTGCTGAAGGCCGCCCGGACGTCGGAGGCGGTGCGGTTGCGGTTGTCGGTCAGCGCCTCGACGATCACGGCGACGCCGGCCGGGCCGTAGCCCTCATAGCGGACCTCGGCGTAGTCCTCGCCGGCCGCGGCGCCGGTCGCCTTCTTGATGGCGCGGTCCACCGTGTCCTTGGGCATGTTGGCTTCCCGGGCGGCCGAAACGGCGGCGCGCAGCCGGGGATTGGACGCCGGGTCGGGAAGGCCGCTGCGGGCGGCGACGGTGATCTCGCGGATCAGCCGTGCGAATTGCCGGGCGCGGCGGGCGTCCGGCGCACCCTTGCGGTGCATGATGTTCTTGAACTGCGAATGCCCCGCCATGCCCGCCCCGTCCTCTCGCGACGGGCATGGAGTAGCACCGTAGGACTCCGCGCGAAACTACCGGACGTATGGCGACGGGTTGGGACGGCCAACTTCAGATGGGGCACCGGCACCCTTCAGCGGATCGACGATCTGCGTGCCGCCGCCGGTGCTGGCCCTGACCCCCGTGGGGGCGGGCCTGCCCGGGTCCGGCGCGACGGCACAAGCCCCGAGGGCGGTGAGTGCCGCGAGTGCAACGATCCTTGAAGCGAACATGACGAGTTCCCCTTGAGTGCCCTCGTGCAACGCCGCCGCCGCACGCAGGTTACACTAAGCCGCCGGCATCGCTTGGGACAGCCGGCCGCCCTGGCGCACCGGCTCCACCCGCCGGGCCAGCCCGGCGGCGTCGTCGGTCTCCACGAACAGGCCGCAGACCGTCGCCTCGCCCTCCGCGGGCTGCATGCGCTCGCCGGGCATCTTGCGCCAGAACCGCGCGGCCGCGACCTCCTTGCCCATGCCGATCACGCTGTCGTAGTCGCCGCACATGCCGGCGTCGGACTGGAACGCGGTGCCGCCGGGCAGGATCTGGTGGTCGGCGGATGGGCAATGCGTGTGGGTGCCCACCACGAGCGTCACGCTGCCGTCGAACGAGTGCCCGTAGGCCATCTTCTCGCTCGTCGCCTCCGCGTGGAAATCGGCGACGACGGCCTGCACGCTGGCGCCGAGCCGGTGCTTGGCGAGCAGCTCCGCCGTGCCGCGGAACGGGTCATCCAGCGCATCCATGAACAGCCGGCCCATGGCGTTCAGCACCAGCGCGCGCCGCCCGTCCGGGAGCGTCACGGTCACTGACCCGGCGCCGGGCGTGCCGGGCGGGAAGTTCAGCGGCCGGATCACCCGCGGCTGCTGCGCGATGTAGGGGATCAGCTCCTTGCGGTCCCAGGCATGGTTGCCCAGCGTGATCGCGTCGGCGCCGGCGGCGAACAGCGCGTCGGCCATGTCGGGCGCCAGGCCGAAGCCGTGGCTGGCGTTCTCCCCATTCACGACGGCGAGGTCCACCCGCAGCGCCTCGCGCAGGCGGGGCAGCGCAGCAATGGCGGCGTCCCGGCCGGCACGGCCGACCAGGTCGCCCAGGAACAGGATTCGCATGGGGGTTCAGTCCTTGCAGAGAATGACGCCGCACTCGGTCGCGACGGCATGCAGGCGCATATCGGTCGGCCCAGCCGGAACGGAAGCCACTTGCTGGCGCGCGAAGGCGCAACCGATGCTGCGATGGCCGGGCAACGCGGCGAGAGTGCGGTCGTAGTAGCCCGCGCCGTAGCCGAGCCGGCCGCCCCGGGCGTCGAACGCCAGCAGCGGCACGAGGAGCAGGTCCGGCGTCAGCGCCTCGCCCAGCGGGTACCGGGTGCCGAACGGGCCGGGCACCATCGCCTCCCCCGGTCGCCAGCGGGCGAACCGGAGCGGCTGGCCACGCGGCGGGGTGATCGGCAGCGTTATGAGATGGCCGCGCCCGATCAGCGCGAGGAGCAGCGGGCGTATGTCGATCTCGCCGTCGAGCGGCCAGAACCCGGAGACAACGGCGCGCGGCGGGATCAACCCGGCGTCGAGCACATGGCCGGCCAGCCGGACGCCGAGAGCCGGCAGAAGGCCGGTTCGCAACGTGACGGCACTGGCGCGCGCGAGACGCTTCGTCTCGGCGAGAGTGGAGTGCGGAGCCGCCATGGCCGTTGGCGTATTTACCCTCCCAAGGCCTGCTGTTGCAGGTGGGAACCAGATGCCGTGACCACGATCACAGCAGCGCCAGCCCCCGGGAGGTTGCTTATTGGCCCTGGGGGTAATTTACCTGACGAACCGGGCAGCCCCGCTCCATACATCTAGGGCTGCTCGAGCGTCGCTGCAATCGCCTCCGCGCGCCGGGCCGCGTTGCTGAGCCGTTTTCCAAGCGCCGCGTCGCCGTTCGCAGCGCCCTTGCCGGGGCGGGCGGATCGCAGCGCCGCCATCTCGGCGTTGAGATCATGCAGCTCGTCGGCCATCAGCAGGGCGGCGAGCACCAGCAGCCGCGACTCGCCGCTCTGGCCGCCGAGCGACTTGAGGCCATTGATTCGGCTGTCGATCTGCTCGGCCATCGCTTGCAGATGCGGCTCCTGCCCGTCCTCGCAGCCGACGGTGTAGGCGTAGCCGTTGATCCTGATGTTGAGCTGGGCCACGCAGTCCTCCTTAGCTTTCCGCGTCGTCCAGAGCGTCGCGAATCCGGGTGATGAGCTGGTCCAGGCGCTGGACCAGCGCAGGGTCCGCCACGGCGGCCGCGGGCGCTGCCGTGGCGAGCTGCTCGATGCGGTCCAGGGCGGCCTCGATCCGGGCCGCGGCGGCCGCCGGGTCTTGCGTGTCTGACAACGAGGCTCCTGCCGGCTTCAAGCGTGCTTGCAGTCAAAGCGCGCTGCGGCTTGAAGGTCAAGCATGTCTCTGCCCCGCGCCGTCGTGATTCATGGGTTGGCCGACGCCCGCACGGCGTTGCGATGCGGCCGGCCCGTCACGCTGCTGTCAGGCGTGGGCGCCGCGTCCTACGCCGGATGCAGTTGGTGGCGCGCCCTGGTCGGGCAGGCCCTGGCCGACGCTGGGCGGACAGCGCCGGACGTGCTGGACTGCGCGGACGCGCCTGGCCGTGCGGTCGAGGCGCTGCGGGCTGGGTGCCGGCATCTCGTGCTGGCCAACGACGTGCCAGCGTTCGCGGACGTGGCAAGCCGGGCGGCGGCCCTGGGCGCGATCGTGCTGCCGGCCAGGCCTGCGGCGCTCGATCTAGCGCAGAGGGGTGCGCTGCGGCGGCTGGACGCTTGGCTGGCCGGCGATGGGGCACCGTGACAGCGGCCCGGCGTTCGGCTAAGCCGCGCCGCACTGGCCACATCGTCGTCACACCGCGGACAAGGGCAAACCATGCGCATCACGCAACGCGTCAAGCGTATCCTGGACAATTACGAGAGCGACAACCCCGGCACCAAGGGCAACCTCGCCCGCATCCTGATGGAGGGCAAGCTCGGCGGCAGCGGCAAGCTGGTGATCCTGCCGGTGGACCAGGGCTTCGAGCACGGCCCGGCGCGCAGCTTCGCCCCGAACCCCGCCGGCTACGACCCGCATTATCACTTCCAGCTCGCGATCGACGCCGGGCTGAACGCGTACGCAGCGCCGCTCGGCATGATCGAGGCTGGCGCCAGCACCTTCGCGGGCGCGATCCCGACTATCCTGAAGGTCAACAGCAACAACAGCCTGGCGACCGAGAAGGACCAGGCGGTCACCGGCTCCGTCCAGGACGCGCTGCGGCTGGGCTGCGCCGCCATCGGCTTCACGATCTATCCCGGCAGCGAGTACGCCTTCGAGCAGATGGAGGAATTGCGCGAGCTGGCGGAGGAAGCCAAGTCGGTCGGCCTCGCCGTCGTGGTGTGGAGCTATCCGCGCGGCCCCGGGCTGGACAAGGCGGCCGAGACCGCGGTCGATATCTGCGCCTACGCCGCGCACATGGCGGCGCTCATGGGCGCGCATATCATCAAGGTGAAGCCGCCGACGGAGGTGGTCAGCCTGGACGCGGCCAAGAAGGTATACGACAAGCAGCAGATCGACGTGTCGAGCCTGGCCAAGCGCGTCGAGCACGTGGTGCAGGCCGGCTTCCAGGGCCGGCGCATCGTCGTGTTCTCCGGCGGCGAGTTCGGCGGCGACCTCGACACGTTCTACGAGGGCATCCGCGGCCTGCGCGACGGCGGCGCCAACGGCAGCATCATCGGCCGCAACACCTTCCAGCGCCCGCGCGCCGACGCGCTCGCCATGCTCGCCCACATCGTCGAGATCTTCCAAGGCAAGGCCTGAATAGGTGTCCGACGCGGGCGGGGAGCCCTGCCGGCTCTATCTGGTGACCCCGCCCGCGCTGGACCCCCTCGCCTTTCGCGACACCCTGGCGGCGGCGCTCGACGCCGGGGACGTTGCCGCGGTGCAGCTCCGGCTCAAGGAGGCGGACGACGACGCGGTGCGCCGCGCGATTGACGCGCTCCGGCCGGTCGTGCAGGAGCGCGGCGTCGCCTTCCTGCTGAACGACCGTCCGGGCCTGGCCGTGCAATCCGGCTGCGACGGCGTGCATGTCGGCCAGACCGACACGCCGGCACGGGATGCGCGCAAGCTGCTAGGGCCGAAGCTGATGCTGGGCGTCACGTGCCATGCCAGCCGGGACCTGGCGATGGCGGCGGGCGAGGACGGCGCGGACTACGTGGCGTTCGGCGCCTTCTTCCCGTCCGCGACCAAGGACGAGACGCACTCGGCCGAGCCGGAGATCCTGGCCTGGTGGTCCGAGCTGATGGAGCTGCCCTGCGTGGCGATCGGCGGCATCACGCCGGCGAACTGCGCCCCGCTGGTGCAGGCGGGCGCGAACTTCCTGGCGGTGGTCGGCGCCGTGTGGGGCCACCCGGACGGCCCGGCCGCCGGCGTCGTCGCGATGAACGCCGCGATCAGCGCAGCCGCAGCTTAGGGTTCAGCCGAAGATAAATGAATCGGGTGGCGGGTGGTAGCGACGGGGCGGATTCCTGCGGGGCGGTAAAGTTGCTACTGCTTGCGGATGGCCGACATTGCTTCGATCCGCGCCCGCTATGCGGCCCTGTCGGGA
>JBBSIT010000098.1:0-9719 GCA_038231995.1 Acetobacterales bacterium
CGCCCGCGCGAACACGGGCGGCTGCCCCAGCGGCGCCGCGACCTCGACAAGCTGTCCGCCGGCATACCGCCGCCCCGACCAAAGGTGCGTCCAGTCCGATCCCGCTGGCAGATACGCGCTCCACCGCTCCGCGCCGGCCCGGTGCACCGGCGCCACCAGCAGGTCGGGGCCGAGCAGGAATTGGTCGTGCACCGCCCAGGTCGCCCGATCCTCCGGGTAGTGCAGCACCAACGGCCGCTGCAGCGGCATTCCGTCCTCCCGCGCCAGCAGCGCCGCACGCAGTGGGGCCAGCGCGACGAACCGCCGCGCCATGGCCGCGAGATGCGCCGCCACCCCGTCATCCGCCCACCACTGGAAGTTGTCGCCGGGTCGGTTGCCCTCGTGGGTGCGCATCAGGCTGGTGAAGGCGGCCAGCTCCGCCCAGCGCATGAACAGCTCCGGCGTGCGCCGCAGGCCGAACAGGCTGGTGTAGCCGCCGATGTCGCCGTGGTGCTGCCGGTTGCCGACGAGCCCGGAGGACAGCGCCGCCGTCACCGCCGTCACCAGCCCGTCATGGCGCGAGAAGTCCACGCACTGGTCCCCCGCCCACAGCAGCGGGCAGTGCCGGCCGAGCCCGGTATGCCCGGCGCGCATGAAGAACGTAGCGTCCGCCCGCCCGGCGATCGCTCCGGCGTTCAAGGCCGCCCAGCGCACCGGCCACGCGTTGTGCTCCAGCATCGGGGCGCCGGCGGCCAGGCGCACGTCGGTCGGCAGGTACTCGCCGAAATCCGCCATCCAACCGGCCATGCCGAGGTCCAGCATCGGCCGAAGCACCCGGTCGGTGAACCACGCGCCCGCCTCCGGCCGGGTCAGGTCGAGCGTGCCGCAATGGAACTCGCCGAAGTCGATCCGCGCCGTGGCGCCCGCCTCGTCGCGCGCGAACAGGCCGCGCCGGTCGGCCTCGGGGAACAGCAATCCGTCGTCGCACAAATAGGGGTTCACGTAGCCCATGAACCGCACGCCCTCGTTGAGCAGCTCCGGAATCCAGGCATCGAGCGTCGGGTAGCGCTCCCGGCTCCAGCGCCAGTCCCAGAACAGGCGGGTGCCGAACCCTGTCTCGCGCACCCCCGCCCAGTCCTCGCACCACAGCGCCGCTACTGGAATGCCGGCCCGGCGCGCAACGGCGAGCTTGTCTGCCGCATGCGCCTGGCCGCGCTTAAGGCCGAGCACGACGCCCTGCCCGGTCCAACCCGGCGCCGGCCGCGACGCGCCGAACCGGGCGGCGAGCCGGCCGACGAGTTCGGCGGGCGTCCCCGCGTCCAGTTCCACCCGGCCGGGCACCGCCCAGGCCTCCAACTCGTGGAACGCCGGGTCGCGGAAATCGAGCGCGGCCCAGGCCGTGGTGTGCAGGTGCGCGGCCAGCCCGCGGGACGAGACGTAGGTCGGCTGCGGGTAGTTGGTCGTCCAGTAATCGCCGCCCGCGCGCCCGGCGGCGTCGGCCTGGAAGGTGATCGGGCTCGCCTTGTCGCGGCCGACGCCGGGCTCGCTGGTCCAGATGGGGAAACGGCGGCCGCGCAGGTCGAAATAGCTCATCTGTTCGCCGCCGCCCCACACGGCCTCGTCCGCCTCCGCGTGCAGCCGCAGCCAGACCCGGTTGATCCAGGGCGCCGCCTCGCTGAAGCGCAGCACGGCGGCCGCCTCGCCCAGCTCGACCGCGAGCTCGACCAAGGGCGCCCCGCCGGCGCCGCACAGCAGCCGCCAGCCGCCCGGCGCCGGCCGTGCCTCGATGTGGGTGAGCGGCAGGCGCGCGGTCAGCCGGTCCTCGATGTCGAAGTTGCCGCGGTGCATGGCGATGCCCGCCCGCCCCTCGCCCACGAACAGGAACGGCCGCGCCTGGTCATGCGACAGCACGGGGGCGTCGCGGTGCGACAGGACGAAGCGCGGGCCGTCGAGGTCGAGCTGCATCAGTTCAGCATCAGCCCGGCATCGACCAGGAAGTTGGCGCCGGTGCACCCGGCCGACTGCGAGCTGCCGAGGAACAGCGCCATGCGCGCGACGTGGCTCGCGTCCAGCTCGAACTTCAGCGCCTGGTCTTCCATGATGCGCCGGTCCATCTCCGGGTTGCGCCAGAGCTTCGTCTGCCGCTCCGTGCGGATCGCGCCGGGCACGATGCAGTTGACCCGGATGCCCGCCCCGCCCAGCTCGCGCGCTAAAGTCCGGGTCAGGCCGTTGAGCGCCGCCTTGGCCGTGGTGTAGCCGGCCATGCCGGGCCGGGCGCGCATCCATGAGATCGAGCCCATCATCACCACCGACCCGCCCGGCGCCATGCGCGGCGCCACCGCCTGGGTCGCGAAGAACTGGTGGTCGAGGTTGAGCGCCAGCGCCCGGCGCCACGCCTCCGGCTCCACGCCCATCATCTCGTGCCGGTCGTCGCGCGCCGCGTTGTTGACCAGCACGTCCACCCCGCCCTCCACCGCCGCGAGCGCCGCGCGCAGGGCGGCGATGTCGGTGACGTCGCAGAAGTAGAACGCGGCGCCGGGCGCCCGGGCGACCAGGGCGGCGGCGGCAACGCGGTCGATGTCGAGGAAGGCGACCCGGCTGCCCTGAGCAACGAAAGCCTCGACCATGGCGGCGCCGATGCCGGACGCGCCCCCGGTAATGATGACCTGCTTGCCCGCGAGGCAATCGTAGCGGACGTCCGAGTACATGCGGCGGTCCTCGTTGCGTGCCGCGCGCGTGCGGCCCTAAGCTCGACGCAACTTAGAACACAAGGGAGGAGCGAGATGAAGCGCAGGACAGTGCTCCTGGCCGGGGCCGCGGCAGCGGTCGTGCGGCCGGGCCGGGCGCAGGGCCGCCAGCTTCGCGTGTTCGTCTCGAGCCAGCACCGGCCGGACGTGATGCGCCGCGCCTTCGACCGCTTCGAGCAGGCCAACCCCGGCGTCGCCGTGCGCATCGAGACCGGCGGCAACACGTCCGAGGTGCAGGCGCAGTACCTCAACACGGTGCTGAGCGCGAAGGACCCCTCGATCGACATCTTCCTGATCGACGTGATCCGTCCCGCGCAGTTCGCCGGCGCCAACTGGGTGCGGCCGATGGACGACGCGGTGGGCGACCGCGCCAAGTTCCTGGCCGATTACCTGCCGGCCTACGCCGAGGCGAACATGGTGGACGGCCATCTCGTGGCGCTGCCGGCCTTCGCCGACGCCATGTTCCTGTACTATCGCAAGGACCTTTTGGAGAAGCACGGCAAGCCCGTGCCGACCACCTGGGACGAGCTGGCCGCGACGGCCAAGGCGGTGCTCGCCGCCGAGGCCAACCCGCAACTCCAGGGCCTCAGTTTCCAGGGCCGCGCGATCGAGGGCGCCGTCTGCACCTTCCTGCTGCCCTATTGGAGCCAGGGCAAGGAGTTGGTGCGCGACGGCAAGCTCACGATGGACAAACCCGCCGCGCTCAATTCCTTCAAGCTGTGGCGCAGCTTCGTGGACTCGGGCGTCGCCAAGCGCAACGCCGCCGAGGTCGCCACCGACGACACGCGGCAGGAGTTCCAGGCCGGCAACGTCCTGTTCGCCGTGCTGTGGTCCTACGGCTGGGCGCAGTTCCAGGGCCCAGGCTCCGCGGTCGTCGGCAAGGTGGGCGTCGCCCGCCTGCCCGCCGTGTCCGGCGGCCAGAGCGTGAGCTGCATCGGCGGCTGGCAATGGGGCGTGTCGGCCTACTCCGCCTCCCCAGCCGAGGCGACCCGGCTGGTGCGCTTCATGTCCAGCCCGGACATCGCCCGGATGCTCGCGGTCGAGGGCTCGCTGATGCCGGTGTTCCCAGCCCTCTACCAGGACAAGGAGGTGCTGGCCGCCGCCCCCTGGTTCGCCGATGCCCTGCCCGTCATGGCCAGCGCCAAGTCCCGCCCGGTGACGCCGCGCTACAACGAGGTCAGCGACACCATCCGCACCGCGTTCAACGCCGTGGTCGGCGGCAGCCTCGCGCCAGACGCGGCGGTGGCCGAGATCGAGCCGCGCCTGCGCCGCGTGTTGCGGTAGGTGGCACGCCGCCACCTGCTCGACCCGCGCGAGGGCGTACTGGCCCTCTGGCTGCTGGCGCCCACCGCGCTGCTGCTCGCCCTCGTGGTGGTCTATCCCGTCGGCCGGCTCGCCTGGACCAGCCTGCAGGACCTCGTGCTGTCCGCCGGTGGCGTCCCGCGCTTCGTCGGCCTCGAGAATTACGAGCTGGCGCTGGAGGACCCCGGCTTCCGCGACGCTGCCTGGGTCACGGCGCTGATCGCCTTGGTCACGGTGCCGGGCGCGCTCGTGCTCGGGCTGGGCCTCGCATTGCTCGCCAACCTGCCGTTCCGCCGGCGCTGGCCGGTGCGGCTCGCGCTGCTGGTGCCATGGGCGCTGCCGCTCGCCTTCACCGGGCTGATCTTCGGCTGGTTCTTCCACTCGCAATACGGCGTGGTGAACGACGTGCTCGGCTGGTTCGGCGTAGCGCCGCGCATCTGGCTGAACTCGGCCGGCTGGTCGTTCGTCGCCGTGTGCGTCGCCATCATCTGGAAGACGTCGAGCTTCGTGGCGCTGATCCTGCTCGCCGGGCTGCAGACCATCCGGTCCGAGCTGTACGAGGCCGCCAGCATCGACGGCGCGAGCCGGTGGCGCACGTTTGTTCAAGTCACCTTGCCCTTGCTGCGGCCTGCCATCGCGGTCGCCGCCATCTTCCGCACCATCACGGCGCTGCAGACCTTCGACATCCCCTTCACGATGACCCGCGGCGGACCCGGCCGCAGCACGACCACGCTCGCCATGCTGATCCACCAGACCACGGTGGATTTCCTCGATCTCGGCACCGGCTCCACCTTCGCTGTGCTGCTGGCGCTCGCGAGTCTTGTGCTGTCGCTGATCTACATACGGTCGCTGCGCGCATGAAGGGCCGGGCGCTGCGCCTCGCGGCCGCCGGCATCGTGTTGGTCAACGGCCTGTTCCCCGCGCTGTGGATCCTGTTCACCTCGCTCAAGACGGAGGCGGAGCTGACCCAGGCGCCGATCACCTGGTGGCCGCACGCGCCGACCCTGGAGAACTACGTCCGCGCCTTCACCGACCAGCCGCTGCTGCGTTTCCTGTTCAACAGCATCGCGGTGGCCAGCCTGTCCACCATCGGCACCCTGTTCGTCTCGGTGCTGGCCGCCTACGCGCTGGCCCGGCTCAACCTGCGCTTCCGCGGCGCGATCCTCGCCGGCATCATCGCGGTCTCGACCTTCCCGCTCGTCACCCTGCTGGTGCCGCTGTTCGAGACGCTGCGCACCCTCGGGCTGCTCAACACCTACATCGCTCTTATATTACCCTACATGGTGCTCAGCCTGCCCGTCTGCACATTGACGCTCGTGGGCTTCTTCGACGCCGTGCCGGCCGACCTGGAGAACGCCGCCATGGTGGACGGCTGCACCCGCGTCGGCGCGCTGTGGCGCATCGTGGTGCCGCTGGCCGCACCCGGCGTGTTCACCGCCGGCATCCTCGCCTTCGTCAACGCCTGGGACGAGTTCCTGCTCGCGCTCTCCTTCAACGCCAACCCGGCGCTCCGCACCCTCCCCGTCGGCATCACGCTCTACCAGGGCGAGTTCGCCTTTCCCTGGCCAGTGATCTCCGCCGCCCTCGTCGTCGGCATCGTGCCGGTCGCTGCTCTGATCGTGGTATTCCAGGAGCGCGTGGTCGGGGGGCTGACCGCAGGCGGGGTCAAAGGCTGATGCACGGTCCGTTCCAGGAATTCGCCCGCGACGTGCAGCCGCAATCGCCGCTGCGCGCCGCGATCACGTCCGCCTATCGCCGTCCGGAGGCGGACTGCCTGCCCCCTCTGCTGGCCGCTGCGACGCTGCCCCCAGCGGAGGCAGCGGAGACGGACCGCCTCGCCCGCCGGCTCGCGGAGGCGCTGCGCGCCAAGGCCGGGCGCGGCGGCGTCGAGGGGCTGATCCACGAGTACGACCTGTCGAGCCAGGAGGGCGTCGCGCTGATGTGCCTGGCGGAAGCGCTGCTGCGCATCCCCGATGCGGCGACCCGCGACGCCCTGATCCGCGACAAGATCAGCGCCGGGGACTGGCGAGCCCATGTCGGCCGCAGCCCGTCGATGTTCGTCAACGCAGCCACCTGGGGCCTGCTCGTCACCGGCAAGCTCACCGGCACGAGCAGCGAGACGGGCCTGTCCGCCGCCCTCACCCGCCTGATCGGCCGCGGCGGCGAGCCGATCATCCGGCGCGGCGTGGATCTCGCCATGCGGATGATGGGCGAGCAGTTCGTCACCGGGCAGACCATCGCCGAGGCGATCGTCAACAGCCGCCCGCTGGAGGCGCGCGGCTTCCGCTACTCCTACGACATGCTGGGCGAGGCGGCGACGACCGCGGACGACGCCGAGCGCTACCTGCGGGACTATGAGCAGGCGATCCACGCCATTGGCCGCGCCTCCGCCGGCCGCGGCATCATCGAGGGGCCCGGCATCTCGGTGAAGCTCTCGGCGCTGCACCCGCGCTACTCCCGCCTGCAGCGCGGCCGGGTGATGCGGGAACTGCTGCCGCGGCTTCGCTCGCTCGTGCTGCTCGCCCGCGGCTATGACATCGGCCTCAACATCGACGCCGAGGAGGCCGAGCGGCTGGAGCTCTCGCTCGATCTGCTGGAGGCGCTGTGCCTCGACCCGGCGCTCGCCGGCTGGAACGGCGTCGGCTTCGTCGTCCAGGCCTACCAGAAGCGCGCGCCCTTCGTGCTGGACTGGATCATCGACATCGCGCGGCGCAGCGGGCGCCGGATCATGGTGCGGCTGGTGAAGGGCGCCTACTGGGACAGCGAGATCAAGCGCGCCCAGGTGGACGGGCTGGAGGGCTTCCCCGTGTTCACCCGCAAGGTGCACACCGACGTGTCCTACCTCGCCTGCGCCGCCCGGCTGCTCGCCGCGCCCGACGCGGTGTTCCCGCAATTCGCCACCCACAACGCCCACACCGTGGCGGCGATCTACGCCATGGCCGGCAAGGACTTCTGGCCCGGGCAATACGAGTTCCAATGCCTGCACGGCATGGGCGAGCCGCTGTATGACGAGATCGTCTGTCCCGATAAGCTGGACCGTCCCTGCCGCATCTACGCTCCCGTGGGCACGCACGAGACCCTGCTGGCCTACCTCGTGCGCCGCCTGCTGGAGAACGGCGCCAACAGCTCCTTCGTGAACCGTATCGGCGACGAGAGCATCGGCATCGAGGCCCTGGTCGCTGATCCCGTCGAGCAGGTGCGCGCCGCCCTCCCCCTCGGCGCGCCGCACCCGGCGATCGCCCTGCCGCGCGACCTGTTCGCCCCGACGCGCGCCAACTCCGCCGGGATCGACCTCTCCAACGAGCAGCGCCTCGCCTCGCTCTCGGCCACGCTGCTGGAAGGCGCCGGCACGTCCTGGCGCGCCGTGCCGATGCTGGGGGGCGGCGCGGCCGAGGGCGAGGCGCGCGGGCTGCGCAACCCGGCCGACCACCGCGACCTGGTGGGCCATGTCATCGACGCCGACGACGCCGCGATCGAGGCGGCGTTCCGCCGCGCCCTGCTCGCCGGGCCGGCCTGGGCCGCCACGCCGCCCGCCGAGCGCGCCGCCCGTCTGCTGCGCGCGGCCGACCTGCTGGAGACCGGGATGCCCGCCCTGCTCGGGCTGATCGTGCGCGAGGCCGGCAAGTCGTTCTCGAACGCGGTCTCCGAGGTGCGCGAGGCCGTCGATTTCCTGCGCTACTACGCCGCCGAGCTGCGGGACCGCCATGGCGCCGGCGCGCACCCGCTCGGCCCGGTCGTGTGCATCAGCCCGTGGAACTTCCTGCTGGCGATCTTCACCGGACAGGTCGCAGCGGCACTCGCAGCCGGCAATCCCGTGCTCGCCAAGCCGGCGGAGGAGACGCCGCTGATCGCCGCCCAGGCCGTGCGGCTCCTGCGCGAGGCCGGCGTGCCGCACGGCGCAGTGCAGTTGCTGCCCGGCGATGGCCGGGTCGGCGCCGCCCTCGTCGCGGACCCACGCACCGCGGGCGTGATGTTCACCGGCTCGACCGAGGTGGCGCGCGGCATCAACCGCCAGCTCGCCGCGCGGCTGGGCGCCGACGGACAGCCGATCCCGCTGGTCGCCGAGACCGGCGGGCAGAACGCCATGGTCGTGGACAGCTCCGCGCTCGCCGAGCAGGTGGTCGCTGACGTGCTGATGTCCGCGTTCGACTCCGCCGGGCAGCGCTGCTCGGCGCTGCGCGTGCTCTGCTTGCAGGAGGACGTGGCCGACCGGGTGCTCGTCATGCTTCGCGGCGCCATGGCGGAGCTGCGCGTGGGCAACCCCGACCGGCTCTCGACCGATGTGGGGCCGGTCATCTCCCAGGAAGCGCAGCGCAGTCTGCAAGGGCACGTCGATGCCATGCGGGCCGCGGGCCGGCCGGTGCACCAGCCCTCCCTGCCGGACGAGTGCCGGCACGGGACCTTCGTCGCCCCGGCGCTGATCGAGCTGTCTGATCTGTCCGAGCTGAAGGGCGAGGTGTTCGGCCCGGTGCTGCACGTGTTGCGCTACCGGCGGGACGCGCTGGACGCGCTGGTCGATGCGATCAACGCCACCGGCTACGGCCTGACCTTCGGCCTGCACACCCGCATCGACGAGACCATCGACCGCGTGACGAGCCGGATCGCCGCCGGCAACGTTTACGTCAACCGCAACGTGATCGGCGCCGTCGTCGGCGTGCAGCCGTTCGGTGGCGAAGGCCTCTCCGGGACCGGGCCGAAGGCGGGTGGACCGCATTACCTGCTGCGCTTCACGCGTCTGGCGCAGCCAGACGTTCTGGATAGGCCGCTAGCGGGCGAAGGCCCCGCCGACCCGGCGCTCGCCGCCAGGCTCCGGGCCGCGCAGCCTGCCTGGGATCGGCGCGCAGACCGCGCGACGCTGCTCGCGCAGGCGGCGGAGGCGTGCGGCCCCGAGGTGTCGCGCGCCGTGGAACTCGCGCTTGCTCAGGCCGCGGCGTTGCACGAGCCGGAGGCGCTGCCGGGTCCGGTGGGCGAGAGCAACCGCCTGGGCCTGCACGGCCGCGGCCTCGCCCTCGTCCTCGGCGCCGACCCGAACCGGGTGCTTGCGGCGGCGATCGCAGCGCTCGCCCTCGGCAACACGGTGCTCGCAAGCGAGGCGCCCGCCCTTGCCGCTCTGCTTGCCAAGCTGCCCGGCGTGGGCGCCTGCACCGGGGCCGGACTTGACGAGCTGCTCGACGGCCCATTCGACCTTCTGGTGCTGGATGCCGACGCGGCGACGCGACGCCGGGCACGGGCGCGGCTCGCGGGGCGGCCGGGGCCAATCGTGCCGCTGGTGATCGGGATGCCAGAGCCATACCGGCTCGTCGTGGAGCGCACCGTCTCCGTGGACCTCACCGCCGCCGGCGGCAACGCGCAACTGCTCGCGGTGGGGGAGGAGATGCTTACCGAGGCCGCATGAGCCGACCTTGTTCAGTCTCACGCGCCTGACGAGCAGGAATCTTCTGCTGCGTGTCCGCTCCGGATCAGAACCGCCTCAGAATCGCCCCTGCGCTTCCGCCGCGCCGACCATCGCGGCAGCGTCCTCCGGAAGGAGCAGCCGGTCGGCGACCAGCGCCTCGGCCGCTTGGCGGACTTTCGCCACGTAGGCGTCGCGCGAGCCGTAGCGCTCCTCGAGCGAGGGCCGTGGATCGCCGGTGCGCGTCCTCTCCGCCAGGTCGCGCGCGAAGGGGATGAAGGTGCCGTCGCGGTCGCACA
>JBBSIT010000099.1:0-9672 GCA_038231995.1 Acetobacterales bacterium
GCCTCGACGAGCGCGATGTCACCGGGCAGCGCGTGCTCCAGCACGTAGGTGCGGCCGCCGATCTCGCGCGTCTCCTTGCCGCGGGCGAGCTGCGTGCCGGCTGATGTCGCGGTGTAGAAGGCGGGGATGCCGGCGCCGGCGGCGCGCATGCGCTCGGCCAAGGTGCCCTGCGGCACGATCTCCAGCTCGATGCGGCCGGCGCGATACAGCTCCTCGAACACCACGGAGCCTACGCTGCGGGGAAAGCTGCAGATCATCCGGCGCACCCGGCCCAGCTCCATCAGCCGGGCCAGACCCGTGTGCCCGGTGCCAGCGTTGTTGGCGACGCAGGTGAGGTCGCCGGCGCCCTGCTCGATCAGGCCCTCGATCAGCGCGTTCGGTTGCCCGACCGCGCCGAAGCCGCCGATCAGCACGGTCGCGCCGTCCTGGATGCCGGCCAGCGCCTCGGCCATGTCGCGGACGCGCTTGTCGATCATCCGACCTCCAGCACCGCGTCCGCGGCGAAGGCGCCCTCCCCCTCCGGCATGGCGAACACCGGGTTGAGCTCGACCGAGCGCAGCCGCGGCCCGGCCTGGTGCGCGAACACGGACAGGCGCGCCAGCATGTTGGCAAGTGCCGGGATGTCCGCTGGCTTGCGGCCCCGGACGCCCAGCAGCAGCGGCGCTCCGCGGATGGAGCGGATCATGCGCTCGGCCTCCGCGGGGCCGAACGGGCAGCGGTGGAACACCACGTCGCGCAGCACCTCGACGAAGATGCCGCCCAGGCCGAACATGGCGACGGGGCCGAACACCGGGTCCTGGTGCACGCCGAGGATGCACTCGACGCCGCCGCGCAGTTGCTTGGCGACCAGCACGCCCTCGATCGCAGCATTCGGCACCGCGCCGCGGGCACGGTCGAGCAGGGTCGCGAAGCCGTCCCGCACCGCGTCGGCGCCGCGCACGCCGAGCAGCACGCCGCCGATCTCGGACTTGTGCATGATGTCGGGCGAAAGGACCTTGAGCACGACGGGGTAGCCGAGCCGTTCCGCAGCAGTGACGGCGGCGTCCGCGCTGGCGCAGGCGGTCTCGGGCGCCGCGGCGATGCCGGCGGTCGCCAGCAGCTGCTTGGCGGCGGCCTCGGAGGGCGTGACGGCCGGCAGCGGGACCGGCGGCACGGCGGGCGGCTCGTCCGGTCCGGCGGCTGCGAAGGCGTCGCCGAACCGGCCCATGGCGTGGATCGCGACGGTGGCGCGGGTCGGGTCCTCGAACACGACGAAGCCGTCCTGCTCGTACTCCGCGATGCGCTCGGGCGGCGCCAGCACGGACAGCACGAACAGCCGGTCCGGGAAGCGCGCCTTGGTCGCGAGCAGTTGCTCGCGCAGCTTGGGCGCGATGGAGGCGGCGCCGCCGACCTGGGTGAAGAAGCCGAGCACCGAGCTGTAGCCGCCGCGCTCGATCATCGTGTCGGTGAACCGGCCGATCAGCGCCATGTCGTTGAACGCCTGCGCGGTGCAGTCCACCGGGTTGCGCGGGGCGGCGAACGGGACGAGCGCCTTGAGCTGCGCCTGCGCGTCCTCCGGCATCTCGGGCATCGCGAGGCCCAGCCGCTCCGCCACGTCCGAGATCAGCACGCCGGCGCCGCCGGAGATGGTGATGACGCCGAGGGTGTTGCGGACGGGATAGATGCGCCGGGTCGCGGTGAGCGCGATGTCGAGCATCTCCTCGGTGGTGCGGGCGCGGACCACGCCGAACTCGGCCAGCACGGCGTCGGTCACGGCGTCGTCGCCGGCGATGGATGCGGTGTGGGACTGGGCGGCGTGGGCGCCGATCCGGCTGGTGCCGACCTTCATCATCACGACCGGCTTGCGCGCGGCGCGGGCGGCGGCGAGGGCGGCGATGAAGCTGTCGGCCTCGCGAATGCCCTCGGCATAGGCGGCGATTACGTCGGTGTCGGGGTCATCGGCGAGCCAGCCGATGACGTCGCCGATGGTCACGTCGCCCTCGTTGCCGGTCGTGACGCAGACGGGGGTGCCAATGCGGCGGTTGCGCGCGGCGGCGAAGACGTGGGTGCCGTAGGCGCCGCTCTGGCTGGCGATGCCGATGCGGCCCGGCTGCGGCCAGCCGTTCTCGAACGAGCTGGAGAAGATGGGGTAGTAGCCGATCCGCGCGTTGAACAGGCCGAGGCAGTTGGGTCCGAGCAGGCGCATGCCGTGCCGCCGGGCTGCAGCGATCATGCGCGATTGCGCCTCGGCGCCGGCCTCGTTCATCTCGGCGAACCCGGCGCTGAACACGACCGCTGCCGGCACGCCGCGCGCGCCGAGGCCGTCGATCGCCTGCACCGCCAGCTCCGCCGGCACCGCGACGACGGCGCAGTCGGGGGTCTCGGGCAGGTCGGCGACCGAGGGATACGCGCGCAGGCCCTGCACCTCAGCCCGGTTGGGGTTCACGGGCAGGATGCTGCCCTGGAAGCCTTGGGACAGCATGTAGGCGATCGGCCGGCCGCCGATCCGCGTGGCGTCGTTGCTGGCGCCCAGCACCGCGACCGAGCGGGGGCGGAGCATGGCGTCCAGGCTGGCGAAGCGCTGGGTCAAGCCTGGGCGTCCGGCACGAAGGCCACGAACTCGGCGCCGCTCTCCCCTACGATGCGGGCGCGGACGCGGGTGCCGATCGGCACGGTCTCGACGCCGTCGATGCGTGACAGCATCCGGGGGCCTTCATCGAGGTCGACCAGGGCGATGTTGTAGGCGCCTTCGCGGGTGCGGTTGACGGTGATGGCATAGACGGCGCCGCCGCCGCTTGCCTCGACCCATTCGAGGTCTGTCTCCCCGGTGCCGGGCACGGCGATGCGGGGATAGAACAGGTGCGTGCCGGCGGACCGGCTGCGCTGGATCATGAAGCGGCCCTCGCGCAAGTAGGCGCGATACTGGGCCTCAGGCCCCATCTCGGTCATGGATGCGTCCTCCGTCGGCCGGGATCATGGCCGCACGGGGCGGAGGCGGCAAGCCGGCCCCGCTGTTTAGATGCCTGTTAGGACTGGGCGTCGGGCGAGATCACCATGCAGTTCGTGCGGCCGCGGCTCAGGCGCTCGCAGGCTTGTGCTGCGGCGTCGCGCGACAGTCCGGTCAGGCGGGCGCGGTAGAGGGTGCTGCTGCCTTGGCGCACGCCGGACACGGCCGGGCGGGCGGCGGCGAGCTCGGTGCGCGCCTGGTCCCGCGCCGCTGCCGTGGCCGCGGTGGCGAGGCCCTGGTTGCCAAACGCGCCGACCTGGACGGCCCAGTTGCCAGTGGAAGGCCCGCCACGGCGGATCGGCTCGGCCATGGCCGGGGAGACCAGGCTGAACCCGCGCGGCGCCGGCGCTGCGGCGAAGCGCTGGGGCGCCGGCTCGGCCCGCTGGAACGGTAGCGGACGCGGCGGCTCCGGCAGCTGCGCGACCTGCACCGGCTGACGCAGCGTCTCGCGTACGGGCGGCGAGAAGGGCATGGGCGGCCGGATGGGCGACGTGTTCAGCACGATGGCCTGGCCAGCGGTGTAGCGCGGCTCGGGCGTCGGGGTGCTGTAGCGCGAGTCCGGCGTCGGCGTGCTGTAGCGCGAATCGGCCACGCGGGTCCGGGCGCTGCTCGCAGAGCGCGGGCCGGCCGGGATATCGAGCGGCAGCGAGTTCATCGCGTATTGCTCGCCCGGCGACGGCTTGTTCGGCTCGCTGCCGATCAGGCGCGGGCCGATGGAGGCGACGTAGCGCCGGGTCTCCTCGGGCAGGCCGCGGTTGCGGGTGAGATAGTCGTCGAGCCGGCCTGGCCCGGCGTTGTAGGCCGCGAGGAACCCGGGCGAGCCGTAGATGTCGTACATCTCGCGGATGTAGGCGGTGCCGGCCAGGATGTTGTTGTGCGGATCGAACGGATCGTCGGTGAGGTCGGGGTCGCGGCCGCGAATCTCGTCGTAGGTGCCGGGCAAGACCTGCATCAGGCCCATGGCGCCGGCGCCGGAGGTGATGAGGTCGCCGCTGCGGTTGTACAGGCGCCCGCCGGACTCCTGGCGCATCACCTCGCGAATCCAGCGCTCCGGCACGTCGAACCGGGCGGAGGCCTCCACGATGTACGGCCCCCACGGATCGCTCGACGGACCCGGCGGCGTGTAGGTCCGATGCGCCCGCGACAGGTACTGCGACGCCTCCTGCCGCGCGCTCAGTTGCGGCTTGCTGGCGCAGGCGGACAACACCGCGAGCAAGGCGAGGCACCCTGCGGCGCGTAGGGCCGGCTGCGACGGCAGCACTCTGCGCGAGAACTGGATGAGAGTACGCAGCATGGGGGACGGCCTCCGTCGTGGCGCGGCCGAGAGTACGGCCGGAGGGCACGACGGCCGGGCGGGCCGCCGCAGGAATGGATCGCTAGTCCAAAGCGTTAGCCGAACATTCTCGACCTGGCAAGAAGCTTGTTTGCTGCAAATCAGGCTTGCATGGAATGGTTGCAGAGAGGTTACACTCACGCGTCCGTGATTGCTAGCTGGCACCCCGGGGCTGTCGCGGAGCCCCGAGTCGACCCGCCAAGGCGTGGCGTCGGCGTTGCAGGCGGGCGATGGATCGGGTATCGCCCGCGGCCAGATGAGCGCAGCAACGCAACCCGGCACCCAGGCCAACCTCGTGCTGACCGCCAGCCGGTCTTCCGGCGCGCGCCAGCGCCTGGCCGTCCGCGACGTGCAGGAGGGCTTCGGCCTGTGGCGCCTGTTCGTGAAGCTGGGCTGGCTCGATATCCGGCTGCGCTATCGCGGCTCCGTGCTCGGGCCGTTCTGGCTGACCTTGTCCACCGGCGTCATGGTGGCGGCGCTCGGCGTGCTCTACTCCGCGCTGTTCAAGATGGACCTGCACGAGTACCTGCCGTTTCTCGCGCTCTCGCTCGTGCTGTGGGGCTTCCTGTCCGCCATCGTCGGCGAGGGCTGCCTCTGCTTCACCCAGGCGGAGGGGATGATCCGCTCGGTCAGGATGCCCTTCACGGTGTATGCCGCCCGAGTCGTGGTGCGGAACCTGCTCGTGCTGGCGCACAACGTGGCCGTCATCGTCTTGGTGTACGCCGTGTTCGATGCCTGGCCCGGCGCCGCGGCGCTGCTGGCGCTGCCGGGTCTCGCGCTGTGGGTCGTGGACGCGATGGCGGTGTGCCTGCTGCTGGGCGCCGTCTGCGCCCGGTTCCGCGACATCGCGCCCATCGTCGGCAGCGTCATGCAGATCGCCTTCTTCGTCAGCCCGGTGATCTGGAAGCCCGAGCTGCTGGTGGGCGACCAGGCCTACTGGCTGCCGTTCAACCCGTTCTTCAGCCTGCTCGAGATCGTGCGCGCGCCGATGCTCGGCCAGGTGCCGGACGGGCATATCTGGGTGTCCGCGCTGGCCTACAGCGCGCTGCTGTGCGCCGTCACGTGGGTCGGCTTCTCCCGCGTCCGCAGCCGGCTGGCGTTCTGGGTGTGAGCATGTTCAGCAGGACTGAACATGCCCACGCCTTGGTTTCACGCGCTTACTCAGGCGCCTGCCCGCGCAGGGCGCGGACAGCCCGCCTGAAAGCGCTTTAGCATGACGGCCGCCATCGACGTGGACCAGGTGCGGGTCGATTTCCCGATCTACCACGGCAGCAGCCGCAGCTTGAAGAAGACCGTGTTCGCGGCCGCCTCCGGCCGACTGCAGGAGGATTCGCGCCACCGGGTCGTGATCCAGGCGCTGCGCGACGTGTCGTTCTCGCTGCGCGGCGGGGACCGGCTGGGGCTGATCGGCGGCAACGGCGCGGGGAAGACCACGCTGCTGCGCACCATCGCCGGCATCTACGAGCCCGTGGTGGGACAGGTGCACGTGCAGGGCAGCATCCAGGCGCTGCTTGACCCCAACCTCGGCATGAACATGGACCTGACGGGGCGCGAGAACATCGCGTTGCGGGGGCTGTACGGCAGCATGAGCCAGGCGGAGATCCGCCGGCTGGAGGAGGACGTGCAGGAGTTCGCCGAGCTGGGCGAGTTCCTGGACCTGCCCGTGCGGTTCTACAGCTCCGGCATGGTGGTGCGACTCGGCTTCGCCTTGGCGACCGCCATACGCTGCCAGGTGCTGCTGATGGACGAGTGGTTCCTGGCGGGGGACGCAGCCTTCATGGAGAAGGCGCGGGAGCGGCTGGAGGACCTGGTGCGCGGCGCCGAGATCCTGGTGCTGTCGTCCCATTTGGAGGACGTGGTGCTGGATTGGAGCACGCGGGTGATCTGGATGGACCAGGGCCGGGTCCGGGCGGACGGGGCGCCGCGGGAAGTGATGGACCAGTATCTTGGGCGGGCGCCGGCTTAGTGCCCGTTCGAGACTGCTGCTACACCGGTCATCCGACACGGCTTTCCTGCGCTCCGGGCCCTTAAGGCCGCTCCGCTCCGGTGCTCGTAAACCCGCGCCGGGCGGCGCCGGGGACGGCGCCTCTGACTCGGCGTAGCGCATTCTCGACCGGGCACTTCGGCACTGGCGGCTGCGGCCCGGCCGCCGGACCCCGTTATCGTGTGGCATCGCGAATGGGCTGCTATTGGCGCTGCTGCGCCGGGGCTCCCTGCGCCGTGCCTTCCGGCAGCACAGCCGGGGCGACCTGCATCGGCGGCGGCTCGGGCGAAGCCGCGCTGCGGGACGAGGGAGCGGCCGGTTCCTGTCCCGTCAGACGCTCGTCGATGGAAGCGGAGGGCGCCGGGCCGCCGGCCGCTTCGCCTTGCCGCACGCTCGGCGCGACGGCGCCGGCGTTCGTCCGCGCTGCCGTAGCGGGCGCTGAACCATTGCCGGCGGAGGCGGCCGCGGACCGATCCGTGCCGATCGGCCGCGGCGTGACGGAGCCGTCGGCCGCGGCCACGCGCCACACGGTGTTGCCCACATCGTCGGCGACGAGAAGCGCGCCGGTGCCGTCGATCCCGACGCCGACCGGGCGGCCGTGGGCCTGATCGCCCGCGATGAAGCCGGTCACCACGTCCTGCGCCTTGCCGGCCGGTCGGCCCTTCTCGAACGGCACGTAGACGACCTTGTAGCCGTTGAAAAAATTGCGGTTCCAGCTGCCGTGCTCACCGATGAAGGCGCCGTTCGCATAGGGCGCCGGAAGGGCCGAGCCCATCGAGAAGGTGAGGCCGAGGGCGGCGACATGGCTGGACAGCGCGTAGTCCGGCGGGATCGCCTTCGCCACCATGTCCGGCCGCTGCGGATGGACCCGCTGGTCGACATGGTTGCCGTAATAGCTCCACGGCCAGCCGTAGAAGGCGCCTTCCTGCACCGAGGTCATGTAGTCGGGGACGAGGTTCGGACCGAGCTCGTCGCGCTCGTTCGCCACCGCCCACAGGACGCCGGTCTCGGGCTGGAAGGTCAGCCCGTTCGGATTGCGCAGGCCCGACGCGTAGACGCGGGCAGCGCCCGTCTCCCGGTCCACCTGCCAGATCGCGGCGCGGCCCTTCTCGGCCTCGAGCCCGTTCTCGACGATGTTGGAGTTGGAGCCGACCGACACGTAGAGGGTGCGGCCGTCCGGGCTGAGCGCCAGGTCCTTGGTCCAATGGTGATCGATCGGACCGCCGGGCAGCGGCGTCAGGACCTTCGGCGCCGCCGTGATCTTCATCTCGCCCAGCTTATAGGGAAAGGCGAGGATCGCGTCCGTCGCGGCGACGTAGAGGGTGTCGTCCACCCACGCGACGCCGAAGGGTGAATCGAGGCCCGTGAGGAGGTCGCTTCGTTCGTCCACCGTTCCGTCGCGATTGGTGTCGCGCAGAAGGGTGATGAGATTGCTCGGCTTCTGCGGCCCGCCCCCCCCGCCATGGGCGATCGACATGATCCAGCCGCGGATCACGTCCTTGGGCCGCGAGACCGGTTCGACGGACGGCCCGCGCGATTGGACCACGAGCACGTCGCCGTTGGGCAGCGTGTGGACCGTGCGCGGATTGGCGAGGTCCTTCGCGTAGGGGGTGATGGCGAGGCCCTGCGGGACGGTCGGCGTCTGGCCAGCCTGCCAGCCGATGACTTCGGCGACCTTCATGTCGGGCAGGAGCTGCGGGTTCGGCTCGGGCAGGACCGGATCGGGACCGATCTGCTTGGTGATGTCGAAATCCGCGCCGTCGTCGCAGCCCGCGAGCGCCAGGAGAACGAGGCAGCTCCCGGCGAGAGCGGACGCGCGAAGGGAAGCCGGACGGCTATGCATGGTTGCTCACTCCGATGCCGTGGCGAAAGACCATCGAGCGGCCGAGCCAGACGGTGACGAACAGCAGGAGCACGGTCACCGCGGACAGGATCAGGCCGTAGTGGACGACGGCGGTCCAGCCATCGCCGGCATGGACGAGGCTGTTGACGAAGGCGAGGACGAGGACGATCACGTTGCCGATCGCATGGGGCCATGCGGGCTTCTGCGCGCGAACCGCGGAGCGGGACAGGAAATCCACCGCGCCGGCCAGGGCAGCCAGGCCGCCGAAGACGAGCCCGGCGAAAAGCAGCCAGGCGGAGAAGTTCTGCCACATGATGTTCGACGTCTGCCAGAAGGCGATGTCGGTCAGCAGCGCGAGCGTGAAGCAGACGATCGGAAACGGCACGAGCGTCGCGTGGATCGGGTGCCCGGCGATTGCGGCAGTGGATGGGGGATGCGGGATATCCATTGATAAAATTTCGATATGGTCATGGTTGGCGGACGCTGAATCATACGAGCGGCAGCGCGTCTGGTTCCCACCAGCACCTACGATCGCTTCGCCGGGCTGCGATACGACACCGCCCCGCCTCGCTGCGGCCCGACCGGACCCGCACCGCCCCCGCCCAGCGCACCCGCCACCGCGCGAGCACATCAAGCTGCGACCCCATTATCCCCTCAGCGTAGAGGGAGGCACATCGCTGCATTGTCAGCAGGAAAAACCATATACGAGAATAACTATCGGAGGAAATCCATTGTGCGCCTATCCATCAGCGCCGGCGCCGACTACCTTGGAGGCTGCGGCAATCAAGCCGCCTAGAGGCATACCCATGACGACCAACACCCGCCGCATCAAGATGGTGTCCTGCACGATGGCGCTCGCGGCCCTGATGGCCCTGGCCCTCACCCCCGCTGCCCACGCGCAGAAGGAGATGATGGGCATGTTCTACTCCATGCAGGCGGCCCCAAAGGTTTGCGGCTGGAGGGATGCAGCCCCCACGACGAAGATTGACGCAACGGTTGCCGCGCAGGAAAAGGGCCTCGGCGTCACGCCGGCTGAGCGCAAGACCATGATCGCGGCGGCGGAAACGGAGCTTGCCAAGTCGAGCGACTGCAAGGACGGATTGCTCCGTGCGATGTATGACGAGGCTGCCAAGTAGGCTTGCGCAGCGAACCCGACTCAGCAATGCTGTTTCACAGCCGGGGCATGTTCTCCTGCCCCGGCTGCTTCCCGCTGGCAAGGCATGCACTGCCGAGCGCAAAGCCATGATGGCCGCAGCCCACAGTTCAGTGCAGCCTGCTCCACGAAGTCCATGCATGCATGGCCATCTACCCCATTCCAGCCACAGGCACGCGGGTGCGCGGTGCACGTCACTTGGGGGTATGCCGGCGGTGGTGTCTCAGTTTGCGTATCTGCTCAACCCGGTGCGAGCACGGGCTGTCCTGACAGGGTCATCCGTACGGCCTGATAGGCGTCGATGCCGCGCCGTGCGGCGGTGCCGACGATGGAGCGGAAGCCTGCAAACAAATCCTTGCCCCAGGTGGATCGA
>JBBSIT010000100.1:0-9670 GCA_038231995.1 Acetobacterales bacterium
AGCAGCAGGCGCGGCCGGTCCGTGGATCGATCCGGCCGTGCGTGGCGCCAGAGGCGGCCGGCCCTTTGGATCAGCAGGTCCATGGGCGCCAGGTCCGTTACCATCAGGTCGAAATCGAGGTCGAGGCTCTGCTCGATCACCTGCGTCGCGACCACGACGCCGCGCCGGTCCTGCCCGCGTTTGCCGTAGCGGTCCACCACCGCCGTCTCGATGTCCTGGCGGTCGCCCATCGCGAACCGGGCGTGGAACAGGGTCGCATCCACCCCCAGCGCGACCAGGCCGGCCTGCGCCGCCGCGGCGTCGTCCACCGCGTTGCGGATCCAGGCGACGGCTAAGCCGGCGCGGGCGGCCTCGGCGACGCGGGCCAGGGCGTCCGCCTCCGTCTCCAGCCGCTCCACCTCGACCCGGCGCGCCAGGCCTGCCCGCCCGTCGCACGGGATTTCCATCGCGCCGTCCCGGTGCAGCACTGTGATGAGTGGGTAGCTGGCGCTGGACGGGCTGGCCTGCGCGGCGCCGGCGCCGCGGGCGTAGGCGGCGGCCAGCGCTCGCCGGGTCGCCTGCGGCAGTGTGGCCGACAGCACGACGGTGCTGCCGCCCAGCCCGGCCTGGAACTCCACCAGGCGCAGCAGCTCCTCGCGCATGTAGGCGTCGTAGGCATGCGCCTCGTCCACCACCAACACGCGGCGGTGCAGGCCGTGCAAGCGCAGCGGCGCGTGGCGAGAGGGCAGCACGGCGAGCAGGGCCTGGTCGATCGTGCCCACGCCCACGGCGGTCAGGAACGTCCGCCGGCGATCATCCGCGATCCAGGCGGCGCATTGGGCGGAGGCCGGCTCGTCCGAGGGATCGTCCCCGCCGCCCTCGGCGGCTGCGTCGCGCAGGATGGAGGCCTGAAACCCCTTGTGATCCGCCCGGCGGCCGTGGGCGAGCACCAGCGACGGCGCCGCGCCGTCCTCGAACAGCCGCAGGTAGGCGTCGGCGAGGCGGCCGTACATCGCGTTTGCGGTGGCCATCGTCGGCAACGCTACGAACAACCCGTCCGCGCGGCCCGTGGCCATGAGACGGTGCGCCAGCAGCAGGGCGGCCTCGGTCTTGCCGCTGCCGGTCTGGTCCTCCACCAGCACGAGCGCCGGGCCGGCCGCGCCGAGGTCCAGGGTCTGCGCGAGGGCTTGCACGGGGCTGGCCGGCACGTCCTCGCCCACCAGTTGGCACAGGCCCACGTGGGGCCGGACGGCGGCAGGCAGCAGGCCCGCCGCCGCGACGGCGACCTCTGCTTGCAGGAGAGCAACCCGCCAGTACTCCCCCAAGGACAACCCAGGCGCACGATAGGGGAACCACGCCTCGGCCGATCCGATCCAGTCGGCGAGCACGGCGAGGCCCGCCAGCCACCAGCCCAGCGCCGGGTCGGTGTCCCGCGCCGGCGGTGGCAACGGGCACGGGTTGAGCGCCGCGATCATGTCGCACGCGAAGCCGCGAGCCGCCGCCAGGCACGGCGCGCACGCTATGTTGCGGCCGAGATAATCGGCGTGCCCGGGCGGGCGGCCATGATGACCGCACAGGGCGCTCAGGACGGGTACGCGCTGGGCGGACCTCCAGCCAGGCAGCAGCGGATCCAACTCGTCCGCGAGCTGGCCGGTGAGGAGTGCGTACCCCGCCGTGTCATGCGCGGGGCCCGCCAGCACCTTCAACGCGCCCAGCACGGGCGGCCAGAGCACCTCCACCTTGGCCTGGAAGGGACGGGTGAACTTGCCGATGTCATGCAGCGCGATCAGCGCGGCGAACGCAGGGACGAATTCGGCGTCATCCCACGGCGGCGGAGGTCGGCTCACGCCGGTTCTCAGCAGCACCGAGGCGGCCGCAGCGACATCCAGGCAATGATACGCAGCGGAATGCCAGGGATAGCTGCCCTGCCTTGTCGGGCGAGCCTTGCCCCAGAAAGGGTCGTAATCCGTCATGCTATCGCCGATACCTCTGACCTTCTCCCCGTTTCTGGCCGGGCGCAAGCTAGGTCTGTTCCCCTTCTGCCCCGCCCGGGAGGATGCGGCAACGGTGTTCCTCGTCTGGCTCCGCCGTCAGGGCGTCCCGGTCTCTCGCTCGCTCCTGCCCGGCGCCTCTGTCAAGGAATGCCGCCGGGCTCAGCCCACTAAACCAAGGAACTAGCCAACGGAGCTCGGAAAATCCCTGACGTCGTCGGTTTCAACTCCGGCCGTTACAGGGGTCGCCCGACCATTAAGCGCGCAGGCGGCCTTGGCCTGGACGTGAGCCAGGTTGTTCGGACGTGCCAAGACGAGGAAGCGGGCATCACCCTCTAGCAATGGACCCGCGATGGCGAGCGGGCTCATATGTTCGCCTACGCCACGCTGGACGATCTATGAACGAAGTATCCCGTAATGGACAAATTTGGGGGCATCCCAAACTTCTCCCGCGAATTTATCATAAAAACAATTCATTACAGAACGGCGGTGGTGGAGCTGAGGGGAATCGAACCCCTGACCTCCTCATTGCGAACGAGGCGCTCTCCCAACTGAGCTACAGCCCCGCCGTCCAGGCGGCGGAACATGCTCAGGCTGGAAGCGTGAGTCAAGCCGGTGCCCAGGAAAACGCCCGCGTGTTGCGCCTCTGGGACAGCGCGGCTAGGGTCCGGCACATTTCGGAGGCCGCCGCGTGATCACTGCGCTGTATCAACTCATCAACGCCGTGATCGGCCTGTTCATCTGGGCGCTCATCATCCAGGCCGTGTTCAGCATCCTCGCCTCCTTCGGCGTGCTTGACAGCCGCAACCGCTTCGTCTGGACCGTGGGCGACTTCCTGTACCGCGTGACCGACCCTGTGCTGCGCCCAGTGCGCAACGTGCTGCCCGTCTTCGGCACGGTGGACCTCAGTCCGCTCGTCGTCATCCTCGGCCTGCAATACATCGTCCGCCCGTTGCTCGATACGCTGTATCGCGGCGCCTACACCGGGACCTGGTCGCTATTCTAGGCGTCCCCGGCATGACCGCGCGCGTCATCGACGGCAAGGCGGTCGCGGCCACCCTGCGCGCCCAGGTCGCGGCCCGGGTGGGCGCCCTGCCTTTCCAGCCCGGCCTCGCCGTCGTGATGGTCGGCGAGCACGCGGCCAGCGCCGTCTATGTCCGCAACAAGGACCGCGCGGCCGCCGCCGCCGGGCTGCGCGCGCAGACGATCCGCCTGCCCGACGACGTGTCCGAGGCCGAATTGCTCGCGGTGGTCGCCCGGCTGAACGCCGATGCGGACGTGGACGGCATCCTCGTGCAGTTGCCGCTGCCGCCGGGCATCCGCTCCCGCGCCGTCATCGAGGCGATCGACCCGGCAAAGGACGTGGACGGCTTTCACCCGCTCAATGTCGGCCGGCTGCAGGACGAGCTGGACACCCTGGCGCCGTGCACGCCGCGCGGCGTCATGAAGCTGCTGGAATACGCGGGCATAACGGTGCGGGGCGCCCGGGCCGTCGTGCTGGGCCGCTCGGCCATCGTCGGGCGGCCGATGGCGGCGCTGCTGCTGGCCGCCGACGCCACCGTGACGATCGCGCACTCGCGCACGCGGGACCTGCCGGACGAGTGCCGCCGGGCCGACATCCTGGTCGCGGCCGTGGGGCAGGCCGAGATGGTGCGCGGCGCCTGGGTCCAGCCCGGCGCCACGGTGATCGACGTGGGGATCAACCGTCTGGCCGACGGCAGGCTGATGGGAGACGTCTGCTTCGCCGAGTGCGCGGCCGTCGCCGGCGCCATCACCCCCGTGCCCGGCGGCGTCGGCCCGATGACGATCGCCTGCCTGCTCGAGAACACGTTGGAGGCGGCGCTGAAACGGCGCGGCCGGTCCGGATAAGGAATTATTAGGAGAGCTGGTTGCATAGTGCGCATCTCACCCAACCGGAGATCGCCATGCGTCGCCTCGTTCCCACCCTGTTCGCCGCTTGCCTCGCCGCCGTCCCCCTCGCGGGCGCACATGCCGGCGACCAGGATTTCAAACTGGTCAACAAGACCGGCTACCAGATCGACAGTGTGTACGTGAGCGAGGCGAGCAGCAGGTCGTGGGGCCGCGACGTCATGGGCCGGGACGCGCTGGCCGAGGACGAGTCCGTGGACATCTCGTTCAGCCGCGCGGCGCAGGCCTGCCGTTGGGATTTGAAGGTGAAGTACAACGACGGCGACGAGGCCACCTGGCAGAACCTCAACCTGTGCAACATCTCGCGCGTCACGCTGTTCTGGAACGACAAGACCCAGAAGACGACCGCGAAGGTCGACTAGCGTTCGCTAGAGGCCGCTGCTTCAGAAATCGGTGCAGCGGCCTTTCTGTTCCCAATCGCCGAAACGCGTCGGTTCCGGGCCTTTCGGGCCGTCAATTTCCTTGGGCAATGCCGGGCTGCGCGGCTTGGAGGCGGCGGGCGCCCTCTGCACGTCGTGCTCGGCCGCGTGGTCAGCGCCGGTCTTCTGCTTGGTCTCGCTCATAACCTGGATGTGGGTGAGGCGGGGCCGGCGCACAACGTCAGCTCGACGTAGCGCACTACCCTGCCCTGCCTGGACAAGCTCGCCCGGCCGGCCTCCCGGAAGCCGAGTGCTGCGTGCAACGCGTCGGATGCCGGGTTGGGCGGATCGAGGTTGACCTCGGCGCAGAGCAGCTCGTGTCCGGCCGCCCGTGCCGCCGCGATCACGTCCGCATAAAGCCGGCGCGCCAGGCCCTGCCCACGCGCCCAGGGCGCCACGCAGAGCCGGTCCACGTAGGCGAAGCGGGCATGACGTGCGCGGAACCAGGCGAAGTTCGGGCTGCCATAGGCGGCGCCCTCGTCCAGGGCGATCAGGAAGCCTGCTGCTCCATCTGCCATCCGCGCGTGGAACGCCATCGCCAGCAGGCGCCGCAGCCCGTCCGCATCGAGCAGCGGCAGCTCCGCGGCGTGCGCGTTGTTGAGCGCAAGCAGCGCCGGCTCGTCGTCGGCCATGGGCGGGCGCAGGATCATCCGGCTCCAGCCAGCCGCTGCTCGACGAAGCTGCGCCACGGCGCGTCGGCCGGCGCTTCCTGCAGCGCGCGGCGGAACAGGGCGGCGGATTCGTCGCTCACCCGGCCCTCGGCGCGGCTCGCGGCATCCGCCGTCTGGGCGGCCAAGGTCGGGTCGAACCGGGCCGCCAGCGCCGTGCGCCAGGCCGCGGCTGCAGCTGCGTAGTCGCCCCGCGCCTCCTCGATGCCGCCGAGCAGCACGTAGCCCTGGCGCGCCTGATCCGATCGCGGGTCGAGCCCGGCGAGGCCGCGGCGCAACTGGGCCGCGAGCCGGGCGCCCTCCGCCGCGCGCTGCTCGTGCACCGCCCGCATCTCCGAGAGCGGCGCCGCCGGCAGGTCCGGCGAGCCGCCCACGAGATAGAGCAACACCGCAGCAAGCGGTACCAGCACGAGCACGGCGAGCACGGGGCCGCGCGATGCCCGCTCTGCCGCCGGGTCGGCGGAGGCGGCGGCGGCCAGCAGGCGGCGCTGCACCTCCAGCAGCGCCGTCGCATGCTCCGCCGGGGCGATGCGGCCGTCGGCAAGGTCGCGGTCAAGCTCGGCGAGCTGGCTGCGATGCAGATCGAGCGCGGAGTCGCGCCGGCCGCGGGCCTGGGCCTGGCCGCGAAGCACAAGGGCCAGCGGGGCGAGGGCAGCGCCCGCCAGGAGCAGCACGGCGACCCAGATCATGGCCGCGTGAGGTCGGCGAGCTGCGTGCGCTCCGCCTCCGTCAGCGGCGCCGGCGCCGGGGCGGGCCGGCGGCGGGCGAAGGCGGCAGCGCCCAACCCGAGCAGCAGCGCCAGCGCCGGGGAGCCCCAGAGCAGCGCGGTGGACCAGTTGACCGGGGGGCGCAGCCGCACGAAGTCGCCGTAGCGCGCCACGACCCAGTCGATCACCTGCGCATCCGGCTCGCCGGCGGCCACGTGGGCGCGGACGATGCCGCGCAGGTCGCGCGCGAGGTCTGCGTGGCTCTCCTCGATGCTCTCGTTCTGGCAGACGAGGCAGCGGAGCTGGCGGCCGATCGCTTCGGCGCGCGCCTCCTGCGCCGGGTCGGGCAGCATCTCGCGCGGGTCGCTGACAGCCCAGGCTGGTACGATGCAGCCGGGCGCGGCCCACAGCACGAGCAGCAGCAGCCAGCGGGTCATGCGATGCGTCGCAGCATGGGGCGAAGCTGCTCAGCCACCACCTCGGGCGTCAGCGGTCCGGCGTAGCGCCAGCGCACCACGCCCTGCGCGTCGATCAGGTAGCTCTCCGGCACGCCATAGACGCCCCAGTCGATCGCCACCTGGCCCGGCGCATCCCGCGCGAGCCGGGCGAACGGATTGCCGCGGCGGGCGAGGAAGCCGGCAGCGGCCTCCGGCGTGTCCTTGTAGGCGATGCCCCAGACCGGCAGGCCCTCGCGGGCGAGCTCCATGAGCTGGGGATGCTCGATCACGCAGGGCACGCACCAACTGGCGAAGAAGTTGACGAGCAACGGGCGCCCGGCGCTGTGCAGGTCGGCCGAGCCGAACCCCTCGCCCGGCGTCTGCGCCGGCAGGGAGAACTCCGGCACCGGCTTTCCGATAAGCTGACTCGGCACGCCGCGCGGGTCGAACGTGCCGCGCTCCATGCGGCTCAGCATGGTCCAGAACGCGGCGCCGCCGGCGGCCGCCACCCCGAGCGGCGCGAGCAACAGCAGCCTGCGGCGGTTCATTCCGCCGGCACCAAGCCCGGCCGCGCCTTGGCCCGCGCCGGCGCGCCCACCCGTGCCCGGCGGTCCAGCAGCGACAGCCCGCCGCCCAGCGCCATGACGAGCCCGCCGAGCCAGATCCACGGCGCCAGCGGGTTGTAGTGCAGCCGCATCACCGCGGCGCCGTCCCGCTCCTCGCCCAGCACAGCGTAGATGTCGGCCAGCAGGTTGGTGCTGATCGCCGCCTCGGTGGTGGTCATGCGCTGCACGGGATAGGTGCGCCGCTCCGGGTGCAGCACCGTCACCGGGGCGCCGTCACGCGTGACACGGAGGGTGGCAACGCGCATGGCGTAGTTCGGCCCGGTCGCGTCGCGCACGCCGTCGAGCGTCCAGGTGTAGCCTGCCGCGTCGGCGCTCTCGCCGGGATGCAGCAGCACGACGCGCTCGGTGGCGAGCGACATGCCGGCCACGCCCGCGACCAGCACGCCCATGCCGGCGTGGCCCAGCGCCGCGCCGAACACCGCGAGTCGCAGGCCGCGCAGGCGGGCCAGGCTGTCGCGCAGGGGTGCTCGGCCCAGCCGCACGCGCTCCACGATCTCGGCGAAAGCGCCCAGGATCATCCAGGCCGCCGCGGCGAAGGCGAGCGCCGGCAACGCATGGCCCCAGCCGAGCGCCGCGACCAGCCCGACCACGAGCGCGGCGAGCGCCGCCCACCACAGCCGCATCAACGCCGGGGCGAGGGCGGCGCGCTTCCAGGCGAGCACGGGTGCCAACGTCATGGCGGCGAACACGGGGACGGCGAGCGGGAGGACGGTCGCCTGGAAGAACGGCGGACCCACGCTGATCTTGATGCCCAGCACGAGGTCGGCGAACAGGGGATAGACCGTCCCGGTGAACACTACCGCGGCGATCGAACACAGGAGAATATTGTTCAGCACGAGCGCGCCCTCGCGCGAGAGCGGCGAGAACAGGCCGCCCGGCGCAAGCGCCGGCGCCCGCAGCGCGAACAGCAGCAGCGAGCCGCCGATGATGAGCACGAGCAGCCCGAGGATGAACACGCCCCTCGCCGGGTCGCTGGCGAAGGTGTGCACGGAGTTCAGGATACCGGAGCGCACCAGGAAGGTGCCGGACAGCGAGAAGGCGAAGGTGCCGATGGCGAGCAGCACGGTCCAGACCTTGAGCGCCTCGCGCTTCTCGACCACCACGGCGGAGTGCAGCAGCGCGGTGCCGGTCAGCCACGGCAGCAGCGATGCGTTCTCCACCGGGTCCCAGAACCAGAAGCCGCCCCAGCCCAGCTCGTAGTAGGCCCACCAGGAGCCGAGCGCGATCCCGCTCGTGAGCAGCGACCACGATGCGAGCGTCCAGGGTCGCACCCAGCGGCCCCAGGCGGCGTCCACCCGACCCTCCAGCAAGGCCGCGATCGCGAAGGCGAACGGCACGGCGAAGCCGACATAGCCCGCGTAGAGGATCGGCGGATGGAACGCGAGCCCGGCGTCCTGCAGCAGCGGGTTGAGGTCGCGCCCGTCAGGCGGCGGCGGCCAGATGCGCATCAGCGGGTTGGACGTCAGCACGGTGAACAGCAGGAACCCGGCCGAGGTGCCGCCGAGCACGCCGATCACCCGGGCGCGCAGCGCCGAGGGCAGGCCCCGCCCGAACACGGCGACGGCGCCGCCGCAGACCGCGAGGATGAGTCCCCATAACAGGATCGACCCCTCGTGATTGCCCCAGGTCCCCGTGACCTTGTAAAGCAGCGGCTTCAGGCTGTGGCTGTACTCGACCACGTTGACCACGCTGAAGTCGCTGACGACCGCGCTCCAGACCAGCGCGCCGAACGAGGCGGCGAGAGCGATGAGCTGGCCGAGGGCAAGGGCGGGCGCGGCGGCGATCAGCCTGGCATCCCCGCGATGCGCGCCCCACAGCGGCAGGACCATCTGCGCGAATGCCATCGCGCAGGCGAGCGCCAGGGCGAAATGTCCGAGTTCGGGGATCATCCGCCTGCCTTCGTGCTTGGCGTCAGTGTGTTCCAAGTGGATGCAGGCGGCGGCGCGCTGCTCTCCGGGCGCCACTGGCCGGAGCGCTTCAGCGGTTCGGCGACCTCGGGCGGCATATAGGTCTCGTCGTGCCGGGCCAGGACTTCCTGCGCGCGGAATGTGCCGTCGGGCAGCGCTGTGCCGAGCACGACGGCGCCCTGCCCCTCGCGGAACAGATCGGGCAGGATGCCGGCGTAGCGGACCGGGACGGCGGTGCGGCCGTCGGTGATGCGGAACTCAGCGGTGGGCTGCCCGCCCTCGCGCCCGCGCCGGACGCTGCCGCCCTCGACCAGGCCGCCCAGCCGCACCGTGCGGCCCGGCGTCGGAGGATGGCCGGCGAAGTCGGACGGCGCCACGAAGAACACGAGGTTGTCGCTCATGGCGGACAAGGCCAGCCCAGCGGCGGAGCCGAGCCCGAGGCCGCAGCCCAGCAGCAGCCAGAGGCGCCGGGGCTTGCGCGTCATCCCGCGCGCTCCCGCGGATCGAGCGCTGCCAGCCGCCGGCGGACGGCGCGCAACCGCAGGCGGGCGCTCACGGTCAGCCCGGCCAACACGGTGAGCGCCAATCCGTATGAGGCGGCGATGTAGCCCACATGCGTCATGCCCCCATCTCCGCCCTGGCCATGAGCAGCCCGCGGACGCGCCGCTCCATCACGGCCGCGCGCAGCCGGGCGGTGACGATGGCGGCAAAGGCGAGGCTGAACCCGAGCGCGCAGACCAGCAGTGGCCACAGCATCGCCACGTGCATGGCGGGCGCGCCGGTCAGCGTGATGGTGCTGGGTTGGTGCAGCGTGTTCCACCAGTCCACGCTGAACTTGATGATCGGCAGGTTCACCAGGCCCACCAGCGCCAGGATCGCCCCGGCCCGGTAGCCGCGCACCGGGTCATCGAAGGCGCGGACCAGGGCGATATGGCCGATATAGAGGAAGAACAGCACGAGCACGCTGGTCAGTCGTGCGTCCCACACCCACCACGCCCCCCACATCG
>JBBSIT010000101.1:0-9583 GCA_038231995.1 Acetobacterales bacterium
AGCGGGGCGACGTGGTCACGCTGGCTGTCGGCGGCGGCGGCTATGGGGCGCCGGTAACCCGTGCGCTCCAACGCATTCAGGAGGATGAGGCGGAAGGCTACATTTCCCCGGCGAAGGCGCGGGCTTGGCAAGTATAGGCGCAAGCACACAGGCCATTGCCCGCCACCGCCGGGAGCGCATAGGCTTCGATGCCGCTTCGGGGAGCCATCAGATGACGCAGTTTCGCCTGGCCGCTGCACTCCTGCTCGCGACCGCGTTCTGCACGGCGTCGGCGCAGGCCGCGCAGCCCTTCACGGTCGCCACCTTCGGCGGCTCCTTCGCCGACGATACGAAGACCTGCATCGTGCAGCCGTTCGACAAGGCGAACGGGATGACGACGGCCATCCAGCTCGGCAACTCGGTGCAGATCGCCGCCGCGATCCGCGCCACGGGCGGCCGCCCGACCTACGACGTGGCCTATATGGACAACTCGCTGGCGACCCAGTTGAAGAACGAGGGCCTGCTGGAGCCGCTCGACGTGTCCAAGCTGGCCAGCCACAAGGACGTGGACCCGAACGCGTTCGGGCCGGACAACAGCTACGTCGCGTTCGAGATCTCGGCCACCGCGATCGTCTACGACCCCAAGGTGGTGAAGACGCCGCCGACCTCCTGGAACGACCTGTTCGACCCGAAATACAAGGGCCGCATGGCGCTGGGAGATATCACCGGCACCTCCGGTGTGCAGACGCTGCTGGCGGTAAATCGGATGAACGGCGGCAGCCTGGAGAACACCGATCCCGGCTTCGCCGCGATGAAGCGGTTGGTCCCCGACGCGGTGACGCTCTATACCCAGGCCGACCAGCTGCTGTCCCTGTTCCAGCGCGGCGACGTGGTGATCGCGCCCTGGTACCCGGACCGCGCCGGGTCCGCCATCGACAAGGGGCTGTCACTCGCCGTCGCCTATCCCAAGGAGGGTGCGGTCGGCATCAAGCCGACGCTGGTGATCCCGCGGGGAGCCGCGAACCCGGAGCTTGCGCTGAAATACGTGGACGCCGTGCTGTCGCGCGAGGCCCAGACCTGCTTCACCGAGCGGCAGTATGCGGCGCCGGTCAACCTGACGGTGAAGCTGACCGACAAGGTCGCCAAGATCGTCGCGAGCGGCGCTGACTACGAACGGCTGTGGTTCCCCGACCCGGCTGTCGTCGCCACTCACCTGCCCGAGTGGATCCGCCGTTGGCAGCGCGAGGTCGCCCGCTGATCCGGCCAGCCTATGGCTGAGCTTCGGCTCGAGCGTCTAGGCAAGCGCTACAGCGACCAAGTCGCGGTCGCCGACGTGGACCTGGAGGTCGCATCGGGGGAGTTCGTCTCCCTGCTCGGCCCGTCCGGCTGCGGGAAGACGACCCTGCTGCGCATGGTTGCCGGGCTGATCGCGCCGACAGGCGGGAACATCCTGATCGACGGCGCCGACATCACCCCGTTGCCGCCGCACAAGCGGCAGCTTGGCTTGGTATTCCAGTCCTATGCGCTGTTCCCGCATCTGACCGTGGCGGGCAACGTCGGCTTCGGGCTGCGCCGGCAGGGCGTGCGCGGGGCGGACCTGGAACGCCGGGTAACGGAGGCGCTGGAGCTGGTCCGGCTGGGTCACCTCGCGTCCCGCATGCCCCGGCAGCTGTCGGGGGGCCAGCAGCAACGGGTCGCGCTCGCCCGTGCGGTCGCGCCGCGTCCGCGCATCCTGCTGCTGGACGAGCCGCTGTCCAACCTGGATGCGCAGTTGCGCGACGAGATGCAGATCGAGATCAAGCGGCTGCAGCGCGAGCTGGGCATCACCAGCCTGTTCGTCACCCACGACCAGACGGAGGCGCTGTCGCTGTCGGACCGCGTCTGCGTAATGAGCCAGGGCCGCATCCAGCAGGTCGGCACGCCAGAGCAGGTCTATCACGCGCCCGCGAACGGCTTCGTGGCCGGGTTCATCGGCATGTCGAACCGGCTGCTTGGCCGGGTCGAGGCGGCCGTGGGGCCGGCCGGGACCATGCTGGCGCTCGCCGACGGCACGCGGCTGCAGAGCGCGATGGAGGCCGGCCCGGCCGGCAGCGCCGTGGACATCATTATCCGGCACGACGCCGTGCGGCTCGCGGCATTGCCGGCAGACAGTCCAGCGGCGCTGGACGGCACGGTGATCATGCGGTCGTTCTCCGGGGCGCGGGTGCAGCTCGTCGTCCGGCTGGATACCGGCACCGACCTGGTGAGCCATTGTGCCACCGCGCTGCCGGGTGCGGCGCTGCCGGTCGGCGCCCGGGTGCGCGTGACCGTCGATCCCGCTGATGTGTTCGCGGCCGGGACTGCGTGAGCCGTGGAGACCCGGCCGACCGTGGGCTTCCTGCTGATCACGCCGCTCGGCTTGGTCCTGCTGGCGGTCTTCGTCGCCCCGGTCCTGCTGATGCTGCCGACCAGCTTCCGGATCTACGCACCGGGGCAAGGGATGCTGCCGGGATGGACGCTGGCCAACTACGCGCAGATCGTCACGGATTCCTACTTCCACCAGGTCCTGGGCCGCACGTTCGGTATGGGCCTGCTGGTGACCGCCCTGTGTCTCGTCATCGGCTATCCCCTGGCCTATGCCCTGGCCCGCTCATCCGGCGCCGCGCGGAGCTGGCTCACGCTGCTCGTCGTGTTCCCGCTGACGCTGAACCTGGTGGTGCGCTCCTTCGGCTGGATCTCGCTGCTCTCCAACCGCGGGCTGGTGAACAACGCGCTGGTCTCCCTGGGCTTGGTCGAGATGCCGGTGCGGCTGATGTTCAACCTGACCGGGCTGATCATTGGGCTGACGCACATCTATCTGCCGTTCATGGTCATGGTGCTGGCTGCCGCGCTGCAGGCGCTGCCACGGGATGTGGCGGCCGCCGCGTCCACCCTGGGCTCCAGTCCGCTCAAGACCTTCTTCCTGGTCACCGTGCCGCTGACCGCGCCGGGCATGTTCGCCGGTTGCGTGCTGGTATTCGTGCTGACCATCTCCGCCCTGGTCACGCCCCGCCTGCTCGGCGGGCCCGCCTACAAGGTGATGTCCACGGCGATCTACGACGAGTTCCTGGCCAGCCTGGATTGGCCGACGGGCGCAGCACTCGCGTTCACGCTGACCGCCTTCGCGCTCGCGACCATCGCCGGCGCCGGATGGGTGACCCGGCGGTGGGTCGCTGCGTGACGACGGAGGGGCCGCTGCCATGGATCTTGCGTATCGTGGTAGGGCTGATCCTCGCGTTCCTGCTGCTGCCCGTGGTCGTCGTGGTGCTGGCCTCGTTCAGCACCACGGCCTACCTCACAATCCCGCCCGAGGGGCTGACCTTGCGCTGGTTCGGGCAGGTGCTGCGCGATCCAGCCTACCTGGCGGCGATCTGGTTCAGCGTGCGGCTCGCCGTCGCGGCCACCCTGCTGTCCGCTCTGCTGGCGATCCCCGCATGCTACGCGCTGCATCACCGCTGGGTACCGGCGGCCGCCACGATATCGGCGCTGCTGATGTCCCCGCTGATCTTCCCGGCCGTGGTGATCGGCGTGGCGCTGCTGCAATACGTCAGCATGCTTGGCCTGCGCGGCAACTTCGCCGTGCTGGTGCTTGCGCATCTGGTGATCGTCACGCCCTACATGATCCGGACCACGCTGGCCGGCCTGTCCGGCTGTGACCCGGCGCTGGAGGAAGCCGCCCGCGTGCTCGGCGCGAACCGGGTGCTGGCCTTCGCGCTGGTGGTGCTGCCGGCGATCCGCTCCTCGCTTGCCGCCGGACTCGTGTTCGCGCTGATCACCTCGTTCGACGAGGTGCCGGTGACGATCTTCCTGCTACCGCCGGGCCAGGCGACGCTGCCGGTCACCATCTTCACCGCGATCGACCAGGGGGTGGATCCGTCCGTCGCCGCGATCTCCACCCTGCTGATCGCCGCCACAGCTGTCGTGCTGGTGCTGATCGAACGCTTCGCCAGCGTGCGGCGCTTCATCTAGAAAGGACCAGAGCCTTGCCTCTGACCGATCGCGGCTTCCCGCTGTTCCTGACCTTCGACCTGGACGCAGAGACGATGTGGACGGCGCGCGATCCGTCCTATGCGCAGCGCCCGATCCTGATGTCGCAGGGCGCCTATGGCTGGAAGGCGGGAACGCCGCGCATCCTGGCGCTGCTGCGCCGCTACGGGCTGCGCGTCACCTTCTTCATCCCCGGCCTGATAGTGGAGCAGCGGCCGCAGCTCATTGAGGCCATCCTGCAGGGCGGGCACGAGATCGCCCATCACAGCTACAGCCACCGCTGGATCGTGAACCTGACCCCCGACGAGGAGCGGGAGGAGATGGAGAAGGGCATCGATGCCATCAAGCGCGCCACCGGCTACGCCCCGCGCGGCTGGCGTTCGCCGGCCGCGGAGTTCAGCCCGGCCACGCTGGGCCTGATCAAGGAGTATGGCTTCAATTACTCTTCCAACTTCTTCGACGACGACAATCCCTATCTGCTGGAGATCGATGGCGAGCGGACCGGGATCGTCGAGCTGCCGTTCCGCTGGGTGAACGACGACGCGCCGTATTTCCAGTACTCGATCGTGCTGCCGGGCCGGACGATGCACCCGCCCTCCTCGGTGCTGGAATCCTGGAGGACCGAGTTCGATGTGCTCTATGGCGAGGACCGGATGATGATGATCGGCTTCCACCCGCAGCTCATCGGCCAGCCCTCCCGCCTGACGGTGCTGGAGGGGCTGATCGAGCACGCCCTCTCCCGTGGCGGGGTCTGGATCGGCCGCTGCGACGAGATCACCGACGCGCTGCGCCCGGCGCTGCTGGCGGCTTGATCCGATGACGGAGATCGCCGACCTGCGGGCGACCGAGCTGGCCCAGGCCATCCGGCACAGAAGAATCTCTCCGGTAGAGGCGGTGCGGGCCGTGCTGGACCGGATGGAGGCGCGGGCGGACCTGAACGCCTTCATCACCGTGACGGCCGAGTTGGCCCTGGAGGCCGCGCGGCAGGCGGAGCGTGCGGTGATGCAGGGCGGGACGCTGCCGCCGCTGCACGGCGTGCCCTATTCGGTGAAGGACCTGATCAACACCGCCGGCGTGCGCACCACCATGGGGTCCGCCATCTTCGCCGACAACGTGCCCGCCGAGGATGCGGTCGCGGTGGCCCGGGCCAAGTCGGCGGGCGCGATCCTGATCGGCAAGACCACCACGCCGGAGTTCGGCCACAAGCAACTCACCCAGGCTCCGATCTTCGGCCAGACGCTCAACCCGATCGACCCGGCCGTGACCTGTGGCGCATCCAGCGGGGGCGCCGCTGTGGCGGTGGCCGCCGGCATGGGGTCGCTCGCGCTCGGGACGGATGGCGGCGGCTCCATCCGCATCCCGGCTGCGTGCTGCGGCGTGGTGGGCCTGAAGGCGACCCTGGGGACGATCCCGCATCTGCAGGCGCCGGACCTGTTCGCCGCCAACTCCTACCCCGGCCCGATGGCCCGCGACGTCGCGGACACGACGCTGCTGTTCGACGTGCTGGCGGGCCCGGACCCACGCGATCCCTACGGACAGTCCGCCCTGCCACGGAGACCGGCGCCGGATAGCCTGGCTGGCCTGCGCGTTGCATGGATGCAGCGATGCGGCAATCCTCTGCTGGACAGCGAGGTGGAGGACGCGACGACCGCATCCGTCCGCCACATGGAGGCGCTGGGGGCGGCGATCGAGGAGATCGAGATCGATTTCGCCGGGATGGAGCCGCATTTCCTGGTCATCCTGGAGTCCGGCATCGCCGCCAGGGTGGGCCGGCAGATCGAGGAGTTCCGCGACCGGCTCGACCCGCATCTGATCGCCACGGCCGAACGCGGCTTGCGCCACAGTGCGGTCGCGCTGCAGGAGGCGGGCGCGGCCCGCAGCACGATGTTCCGGCGGTTGCAGCAGGTGTTCGAGACGGCAGACGTGCTGGTGTCCCCGGTGCTGTCCGCGCCGCCGCCGCCGCTGGGGCCGGAACTGCCGGACGGCCCGGTGCTGGTGGGCGGGCGGCCGAGCGGCGCCATCCGGGGTGGTTGGTACCCATACACCTTCCCGCTGAACCTGACCGGGCACCCGGCCTTGGCGATGCCGTGTGGCGTCACGCGGACGGGCCTGCCGATCGGCTTGCAGATCGCGGGCCCCTGGCACGCGGACCGTGCCATCCTGTGCGTCGCGGGCCTGTTGGAAACGGCATTGGGACAGTGGCAGCGGCAAGGCGACCCAGCACGGCGCTGATGCAGGCTATGATCGCCGCCAGGAGGCCATGCCCCGACGACACCGCACCTGAAGTCCGTCCTGTTCGACTTGGATGGCACGCTGATCGACAGCCCGCCAGACCTGCGCACCGCGGTCACATTACCTCGCGCACAAGCCAGATGCGTTGGGCGATGGCCTCGATGGTCCGGGCAATCACCTGCTCGGCGGCGCCGGCAAGGTTGCTCGTCGTTCACTCCGCGTCGTGGAAGGCGCGGCTGCGCTTGTGCAGCAGGTGCGCGCCGAGACTGGTCCAGAGCACCGGCAGGATCGTGGCCACCAGCCCGAGATCGAGCATGAACGCGCGCAGCGGCACCGCCGCGAGATCGCGCCGCCAGTCGGTCAGCTTGCCGCTCCGATGACGCATGGCACGGCGCCCGATCCGGCGCACCGCGTGGCAGGCGCGACCGACGTCACGCCAGAAGCTGCTCTGTACGTCCGACACGGCGACGTTCACTCCGGGAGGCAGCCCAGGGTGCCAGGGCATTGCTCAAGATCGATGAAGCCGCGTTGGCTGCATTCCCATCCGGACGCCCAGGCTGCATCATGGCGTCCACATGCGGATGTCCGGCCGGGGATCAGCCCTGCGCTGATCCGCTCCGGAGATCGATCCGCCGTGTCGCAACGCCGCTCCTTGCTGGCCTTGGCTGCCAGCCCTCTCGCAGGCCGCCCGGCGCACGCTGAGGCGTCGTGGCGCATCGTCACGGAGTATCCGGCAACGGCCATGCCCGGGGAGGGCATCACCACGTTCGCCGAAGCCGCGACGTCCCTCTCGGCCGGGGCGCTCACCGTGCGGCCGGGCTACGACGCCCCGGACGGGCTGCGCTCGGCCGCGATGCTGCGCGCGGTGGCGAACGGGCAGGTGGAGGCGGCCGATGCCTTCACCGGCGCCCTGGCCGGGGAGGTGCCGATCTTCCAGCTCTCGGCGCTCCCCCTCCTGACCGGCTCGGCCGAGGACACGGCATGGCTGCTGCGGGCCGCCCGGCCGGCCTACGAGCGGGCGCTGCAAACGCGCGGGATGTCCTTGCTCTACGCCACGCCCTGGCCGGCGACGGGCCTATGGTCCCGCCAGCCCGTGCCGGGGCCGGACGCGCTGCGCGGGTTGCGGGTGCGGACCTACGACGCCGCGGGGACGGCGGTGCTGCGCGCGGCGGGCGCCGAGCCGGTGCAGATCTCCTTCGTGGACGCGCTGCCGCGCCTCCGGGCAGGGGAGCTGGACGCGGTGTTGTCCTCGGGCGACGGCGGGGCGGGGGCGCGGCTGTGGGAGGTGCTGCCGCATTTCACCGTGCTCGACTACGCCTCGCCGCTGAGCCTGGCCTTCTGCAACGCCGACGCCTTGGCCGCGCTGCCGGAACCTGCACGCGCCGCGGTCGTGCTGGCCGCAGCCCAGACCGAGGCGCGGCAGTTCCGGGCCATCGGCACGCGCACGGCCGAGAACGAGGCCCGCATGCGCGCCAACGGCGTCGCCATCGCTACCTCGCCCGCGCTGCGGGCGGTGCTGGCAACGGCGGCCGCACCGGTCGTGGCGGACTGGACCGCACGCGCGGGGGCGGATGGGGAGGCAATCCTGTCGGCCTATCGGTTGAGGTGATATGGGGCCTCTGATGGGAAGCCGACCAGTCGGCTCAACGGCCTGGCATTAACAGCTCCACCGTGCGCCGCTCGATGCGCTGGTAGCAGCCGCCGACCTCGCGGCCGCCTTCCCGCCGGTGGGGCAGGCGATAGGCACCCAGGCCCTGATGGTCTATGCCCAGTCCTCCTGCGCACTCCGGGCCGGACCGGTTCGATCGATTGGTACTCGACGCCTTCTTACACCGGCGAGGACGTGCTGAAGATCATGCGCCGCCGTGAGCAAGCCGAGACCTATTGTGCCCAGTTCTATTTTCTACCCGGACTGTGCATTCTTTCGTCACAACCCGAGCTTACCCGCCAGGCTCTTGCCCCCGAGCTTATTACGCCGGACGTAGCCACGCATGGTAGCCAGGTTGCGGTGGCGTGTATGACCCATGATCTCCTCGTCCGGCACGCCGCGCCGGTGGGCCTCGGTCACGAATCCCGCCCGCAGTCCGTGCGGGCTGACCGGCTCCAAGAGCGTGCCCTTGATCCCAGCCAGCGACGCCCGCTTAAGCAAAATCTGCCGCACCGCATCCGGGTGCAGGCGCCCGGTGTGCACGATGCCCCAGCGGTCCACCTTGCGGAACAAGGGGCCGGCGGTGATCGGGGCCTCATCCAGCCACGCCGCGAGCGCCGTAACGGGGCAGGTCTCGGGCACGCGGCCCGAGGCGAGCCATACCTCAGCGCCCGCGCCCTCGGCGTCCGTCTTTGAGCGCGCGACCAGCAGGCGTAGTCCGTCCGGGGTGAGGCTGACGTGCTCCGCGTCGAGCCCGACCAGCTCCGAGCGGCGCAGGGCGCCGGCGAAGCACACCAGCAGCAACGCCCGGTCCCGCAGGCCGGCAAGGTCCGTGCCGCAGACAGCCACAAGCCGTTTGACCTCGGCGGTGGTGAGGGCGGCCGAGCGGCGGGCCGGCTCGCCATGGGTGCGGGCGATACCGCGCAGGGTCTCGCGGATCGCGGGATGGCGCGTATCGAGCGGCTGGCCAGCCATGCGGTGTTCGCGCGCGATGGCGGCCACGCGTCGGCGCAGGGTGGAGAGCGCATATCCTTGGCCCTTGGCGGCGAGGTAGGCGCCGACCGTTTCGGCTGTTGCGGGCAGCGCCTTGCAACCGTGCTCGCGGCACCAGGCCTCGAACGCGGCAACGTCGGCCCGGTAAGCCGTCAGTGTCGCGGCCGCGTCGGCGGTGGACTGGTAGACTTGCGAACGGGCGAGGGCTCGGGCTGCCTGCGGCGACAGCGGTTCCGTTGCGCCGGCACGCGCCCGGGCGGGCTGCGATGTCGAAGGGGAAGCAGGCAGAGATGGTTTGCGAGGCATCGCCGAACGGTGCGCTACGACCCAGAGCTCGTCAACACGCGATAAGCGCCCTTCTCGCGTGTTACGTGCCATCGTAAATAGCCTTGTCGCGTTTAGAGCCAAGCGGGCGCAGATCAACTGGACAGGCGCGTCCGCCGATACAGCTCGGCCATCGGCAGCTCCACTCCGACGGCGTCCAGGTGCACCGATGCGTCCAGCCCGGTCACGCGCTCCTCGGCCCAGCCGTCAGCCCTACGGGACAACACAACCGCCTCGTCTCGGGTATGCTCCAGCATGACGTAATGCTGGATGGACGGCGTCGCCTGGTATTCGGCCGCTTTCAGCGTGCGGTCCACCCTGGCCGTGCTCGCGGACAGCACCTCGAATACAACGACCGGGTTCGGCACTACATCCGCGTCATCGGTCACTGGCGAGCAGGTC